>JAFLSH010000065.1 GCA_022511055.1 Prevotella sp.
ATCTCCTTGAAATAGCTGGTCAGCTCTTCCCGCTCCATGTCGAATGTGCCGAAGCCCTTGATGCCCGGCGTGTCTATGAGATAGCCGCTCTCTGCCAGCGCAATCATCTCGCTGAAGGTGGTGGTGTGCATGCCTGTGCCCCAGGCATCGCTGATTTCGGCCGTGCGCAGGTTGCTGCCCGGCACGAGCCGGTTGATGAGTGTCGACTTGCCCACGCCGCTGTTGCCGCTCAACAGCGTGATTTTGCCGGCCAGCAGGGTGGGCAGCTCTTCCAGGCCGTCGCCCGTCACGGCCGATGCTTGCAGGCACTGGTAGCCCACGGTCTCGTAGAGGTTGACCATGGCTTCCTGAAAGTGGCGCTCATCGGCATCGAGCAGGTCGGTCTTGTTGAACAGCAAGATGACCGGCACACCGTATGCCTCGGCCGAG
Organism: Prevotella sp.; assembly: GCA_022511055.1. Taxonomy (GTDB): domain Bacteria; phylum Bacteroidota; class Bacteroidia; order Bacteroidales; family Bacteroidaceae; genus Prevotella. The sequence continues at coordinate 430 of JAFLSH010000065.1, forward strand.
GCCAGGAAACGGTCGATGAAGGTGGTGGAGGTCTGCGGCCGGTTGACCGTGACAATGAGCAGCGCCTGGTCTACGTTGGCAGCCAAGATGTGGCTTTGCTTCGACAGGTTTTGCGACTTCCTGATGATGTAGTTGCGGCGGTCTTCTATCTCGGTGATGAACGCCGTGCCCTCGGCATTGGTCAGAATGCTGACCCTGTCGCCCACGGCCACGGGGTTGGTGGAGCGTATGCCCTTCAGCCGGAAGTTGCCTTTTATCTTGCAGTCAACCAGCTGGCCACCGTCTGTGAGAACGGTGTACCAGCTGCCGGTGTTTTTAATGACAAGTCCTTTCAATGGGAATGGGTCGGCCGTTTCTTAGACCGTCATGATTTCCTTGTTCTTCGCCTCAATCAGCGCGTCGAGCTTCTTGATGTACTTGTCGTGAATCTTTTGCAGCTCCAGCTCGGCATCCTTCTCGTTGTCCTCGCTCAGTCCGTCCTTGATGGCCTTCTTCAGCTTGTCCTTGATGTCAGCGCGCACGTTGCGCACCTCGACCTTGGCCTTCTCGGCTATCTTGTTGCACTGCTTCACCAGGTCGCGGCGGCGCTCCTCGGTGGGCTGGGGGATGGCCAGGCGTATGACTTCGCCGTTGTTCTCGGGCGTAATGCCCACGTCAGAGTCCATGATGGCCTTTTCAATGTCGCGAATCTGTTTGCGGTCCCACGGCTTGATGGCAATGGTGCGCGCATCGGGGCAGTTCACGGTGGCCACTTGGTTCAGGGGAACGGCACTGCCGTATGACATCACCTTGATGCCATCGAGAATGGCGGTGTTGGCACGGCCGGCGCGAATGCGGTTCAGCTCGTCTTCCAGGAACATGGCTGCCATCTCCATGCGCTCCTCGCTGTTCTTCAGAGTTTCTTTTACGTCTATCATAAATGTTTGATTTTTGTTGTTTCTTGGTTTCTGTTGACAAAATTAGTGTTTTTCTGCGAAACTACCAAGTGTTTTTCTACTTTTTTTGACACAAAATGGCTGTTGGCTGCTTTTTTTCGTATAAACATTTTGTCATCTGCTACTTTTTATATATCTTTGCAGCAAAATAGTTGTTCGGAATCTTTTCCATGCACACGATTATATATAGTAAAAGGTGGATTCTTGCAGTTGCTGCGCTTTTTTTGTCGGTTGGCATGAAAGCGCAGGAAGAGGGCGATGTGTCGAACATCGTAGATGCCACCCATTTGCATGCCTACGCGATGGCCTTGCTGATGATAGCCATCACGGTCTTGCTCTTCTATAATCGTCTGATTGTCTACCGCGAAAAGGAACTTGTCGGCAAAAACCGCAACCAGAGCCGCCAGGTGGGCGAAGCCTTCAAGGCGTGTGGCATGCGTGTCTGGTTTTATGATGTAAGAATCGAGCAGTACTGCCGGCTCTCGGAGGCGGGGCAGATTGAGGCGGAGCTGACACCCATCACCTTTGCGGGATTCTTCGACCGTAGCGACTTTGACAACATGTCTGAACACATGAAAGACGTGTTCTACGGCAAGAGGCAGCAGTCTACGGTCCTGATGCACGGAAACATAGCGGGCGAGAAGACCGGCCAGCAGCAGGTCTACGAACTCTCGATGGAGGTGTTCGAGCGTGACCCGGAGACAGACAAGCCGCTCAACATCATCTTGCTGCTGCACGATATTACTGAGGAACTGGAGCAGCAGAAGAACGCCACCAACCTGCTGATGCAGTATCACACGGTGTTCAACCTGTCGGTGATTGACATGGTCTACTATGATGAAGAGGGCAAGATGAACGATATCAACCCGGCGGCCTGCAAGATGTTCGGCATAGCCGACCGCGAGTCGGCCTTGAAGGTAGGCAACAAGCTGGCTAACATACCCTGCATGGCCGGCATTGACATCAAGACCATGGACACCATCTGGGCTACGTCTATCACCAAGTTCCAGGACATTGACAGCCCGTTTGGCGAGATAGATTGTGACAACTGGAACAACACCATCTATTACGAACAGCTTGTCAGCCCGCAGCGCGATGCCAGCGGCCAGCTGAAGGGCTTTGTCTTGGCGGGCCGGAACGTGTCGGAGATGGTGGGGGCGCACCACAAGCAGCGCCTGAGCGCGGAGAGGCTGATGCAGGCCACGGCCGATGTCCAGGAGTATATTTCCAACATCAACTACTCGTTGCAGATAAGCGGTGTGCAGCTGATGAACTACTATCCTGACACCCATATACTTGAGGTCAGCAACGGTCTTGGCAAGCCGCAGCTCCAGCTGACCCAGCTCCGTTGCGTAGAGCTGGTGGTCCACCATCAGCGGCCCAGGGCAAGGGGGCTGTTGCGCCGCATGGACCAGCGCAAGCCCTCGCACTTCTACGAGAAGATGCAGGTGCTGCTGCGTGACAAGCAGGGGCGCAACCTCTGGCTGATGTTCAGTATCATACCCATGCTGAATCCAGATGGCACGGTCGACCACTATTTCGGCATGTGCCGCGATATAACGGATATGGTGGAGACTGAGGCCCAGTTGCAGACCGAGACCGAGAAGGCACGGGAGGCCGAGCAGGTGAAGAACTCGTTCCTGCTGAACATGAGCCATGAGATTCGCACGCCGCTCAACGCCGTGCTGGGATTTGCCGAGCAGTTCAACACGGAGCATGACCAGGAAGATGAGGCGTTCTTTGCCGAGCAAATCAAGGATAACGCCAACTCGCTGCTGGAACTGGTCAATGACATCCTGTTCCTGTCGAGGCTCGATGCGCACATGGTCGAGAAGCACAGCATCGAGTGCGATTTCGCCACCGTGTTCGATGGGTATTGCACCATGGGCTTCGGGTCCGTGGCGCCGGGCGTGAAGGTCATCTTGGAAAACACGTACAACCATCTGATGATTGAGATAGATGAGTCAAACTTGGCCACGGCCATCCACCGCATCTGTGCCAATGCCACCTATTACACCACCGAAGGGTTTGTGCGGGCCAAGTACGAGTACCGTCTCGGTCGTCTGGCCATTACCATCGAGGACTCTGGCCGCGGCATCAGCGCAGAGCAGTTGCCGAAGGTCTTCAACCGCCATATATCTGATGACAGGGGCGAGCGGTGCGGCTCCGGCCTGGGCTTGGCCATCGCCAAGGAACTGGTCGAACAGATGGGTGGTGCCATTGACTTGCAGTCAGAGGAGGGCAAGGGCACATCGGTGTGGATTAGCATACCGTGTACCGCCACGTTGATTGATAGAAAAGATGCTTTAACAGACAGGCTTCCCGGAAATGAATATGCTGATGAATAACATACAGGTCTTGGCGCTCGCACAGCTGCAGATGACATCCCTTGTCATCACGGTCATTGTGGTCGGCGCGTTCCTGGCTGCGGTAGCCCTGAATTTTGTGGCCGTTAAGCGCATCCGCGGTGCGCTGCGCACCACGGTGCGGCAGAAGCAAATCATGCGCTACGCCCTGGAGATGGGTAACATCAATGTCATCAGGTGTGTCATGGGGCTGAGCAGGGTTGAGAATCAGCAGGGCGGCCTGCTGCCTGATGAGGGAGTGGGGCTGCAGGACTATATCAGCCACATTCACCCCGAAGACCGCGATATGTTCTCGCACATGGTAACTCGTATCAGCCTGCGCCAGCAGGGTAGTGCCGAGTGGACCTATCGCTGGAACGCGGCCGCCGAACAGGGCGAGACCGAATGGCGCAGCCTGCACTGTAATGCCATTGCCGAAGGCCAGTCACTGCCAATGGATGTGGTCTGTACGCTGACTGACGAGACAAAGGCCGTCAACGAGCGCACACAGGAACAGGAGATGGCAGGGCGCTACCGCCTCATCTTCGAGCGCTCTGTGGTCGGCCTGGGCTTCTATGACAAAGATGGCATGATGCTGGCGGCCAACAGCAATCTGCGCGAGATATTTAACATACAGCCGGGCAACGACCCGATGTTCTTCAATGTCAGTATCTTCAGAAGGCCGCCGTTCCGCGATATCATCAACTTAGATGACCTTTACGAAACGCACCTATGCACGAGAATCATCATGCCGGAGCGCAGGCTCGACAAGTTCCTGGACTTGCAGATTACGCCTACCTTTGATGACACGGGGCAGCTGCAGTATCTGTTGGTGGCGGCCCGTGATGTAACGGAGGAGCGTGAAATCTATAAGCAGAGCCAGGAGACTGACCGCCAGATGCGTAAGGCCAACGAGGAGATAAGGCGCTACGAAAAGGAACTGCAGTACCTGATGGATGAGGTGGATATGCGCGTATGGCGCGTGTCATTCGAGACAGGCGAGGTGAACATCTACCGAAACCTGGGTGAGCCTGAGCGGAAAATGACTCTCATGGAGCTGAAGGACTATTTCGTTGAAAGACATGACATTGTGAGCGAGAAGTTCAAGAATCCTGAGCTGTATTTCAGGGAGTCTTCTTCGTATATCTGCCACATGCGCTCGCTGTTCCACGATACAGACCAGCTGCAATGGAACGTTATCGACAACATTCCGCTGCTGAACGAAGAGGGGCGGCTGGTTGGCAGCTTCGGCACCATCCGTAACATCACCTCGCTGATGGAGGTACAGGACAGGCTGAAAGAGGAAACGCAGCGGGCCAACGACTCGGCGCGCCTGAAGAGTGTGTTCATGGCCAACATGACCCACGAGATACGCACACCGCTCAATGCCATCGTTGGCTTCAGTGATGTGCTGACCATGATGGATTCGCCGGAGGATAAGCGCGAGATGATTCGCGTTATCATGAACAACTGCGATATGTTGCTCAGACTTATCAACGATATTCTTGAAGTCTCAGGCATGGATACGAATGCCATCAAGCTGGAGCCCACAGATGTGGATTTCGCGGTGTCGTTCAACGACATCTGCGAGACACTCCGCCAGCGTGTGCAGGAGCCGGGAGTTGAGTTCATTAAAGATAATCCATATACGGAGTTCCTGACCAGGATAGATGTCCGCCGTGTGCAGCAGGTGATTACCAATTTCGTAACGAATGCGGTCAAGTACACTCACCAGGGGCACATTCGTGTGGGCTACCGCTACGAGAAGGGCGGCCTCTACGTCTACTGCGAAGACACAGGCGCAGGCATACCGAAGGAACAGCAAAGTTCGGTCTTTGAGCGCTTTGTCAAGCTGAACGACTACGTTCAGGGAACGGGTCTCGGCCTCAGCATCTGCAAGGCTATCGCCTTACGCGCCGGCGGGCGCATCGGCGTGGAGTCAGAGGGCGAGGGAACAGGCTCTACGTTCTGGCTTTGGATTCCGTGTGACCATAAGAAAAAAGAAAACGCATGAAGTATCTGTTAAGGAAAAGTCTCGCAGCCGTTGTGTTGCTTTTGCTGTCTGTCACGGCTATGGCCCAGGATGTCACGGCCATGGCTCAGGATGAACAGCCGAGGGAATACACATCAGCGCAGCCGCTTGTCTATGAGGAGTCTCAGGACATGTGGCCCTATTCTTTCCTTGATGAGAACGGCGCGCCTGATGGGTTTAACGTGGAACTCATTCGGCTAATCATGGAGCGCCTTGACATTCCCTATGTCATCAAGATGAAGCCGGGCGTTGAGGTGTTCAGGGATGTGAAGGCTGGCCGCGCCGACCTTATGATAGGCTTGGCCACCGGCTATCATCAGGAGTGTGTGCATTACAGCGAGAACTCGGTGACACTGTTCACCCAGAGTGTTCTTTCGCCGAAAGACCAGCCTACCACCATCAATAATTTCTATGACTTGGCCAACCAGAAAGTCATGGTTGCCGACAGCAGCTTCTGCCACCACATGATGATTGACTACGGATGGGAAAAGAATGCCATTCCGACGAAGAACGTGGTGGAGACCATTCTCCAGATGAGCATGGATGACAGCGGTGAGCTGCTCTGGAACACCTTGTCACTGAAGTGGTTGCTCAGGAAATACCAGATTAGCAACTTGGAGATTACATCTGTCAACATGCCGCTCGGCGAGTTCAAGTTCATGTCGAATGATGAGCGCCTGCTGCACCAGCTTGACAGCGTGTTCAGCCTGCTTAGCTCATCTAACGAGCTGACACCCTTGCAGAACAAGTGGTTTTACCCGGAGCGGTACGAGAAGAAGCTGCCGACATGGGTAAAGGCCATTATCGGTAGTGTCTTGTTCCTGTTGGCTATCCTGCTCTTCTATTTTGTCAGCTACCAGCAGCAGGTCAGGCGCATTTCCACCACCAACAACAAGCTAAACCGCCGACTATCCTTGATTTTGCAGACGAGCGGTCTCCGGGTGTGGATATATGACACGGAGGAAAAGATGTTTACGTGGTACAACGACCTGGGAAAGCCGACCTACTTCTATACGCCGGAAGAGTTCTCGCGCCGCTACCACGAAAGCGACTTTAAGAAGCTGATGGCTGCCATTAACAAGCTCTCAGAGTCAAGGGAGGCTAATGACGAAGGAAAGATTATACTCGAACTGAAGGCGGTAGACATTGAAGACGGCGATGCTGAGGAGCATGACTTCAAGGTGGCCCTGTCTGTCTTGCGCCGTGACACCAACGGCCAGCCGGTAACGATTCTCGGCATCAAGCGCGATGTGACTGAAGTGAATCGCCAGCACCGGCTTGAGATGGAGCGCAATCTCCGCTATTGGGCCGTGTTCAACACCCCCATGGCCGGCGTGTTCTTCTTTGACGAAAACGGGCAGCTTCGCGACATTAACCAGAAAGCCTGCGACATCTATCAGTGCAGCCGCGAGGCTATCTTGGCCGAACAGCTCACTATCCGTGACCTGTTTGCCATCGACAGCGCCACGGGCATAGCCGACCTTGACGGTTTCTATGTCACCAATATCACAGACTTTGGCAAGACAGCGGCCACTGCCGGCATAGGGCAGATAGCCAAGCGGACCGGGCAGCTCTATCAGGACATCAAGTTCACCGCTGTCTACGATAAGGCACACACCCTGCTCGGCCTGTATGGCGTAACCAGAGACATCACCGAGCGATTCAATTCCATCAGACAGCAGCGGCAGGCCGTTGAGCGCATGAAGCAGATGAATGCCGAACTATCTGACTATGTGAACAATATCAACTACACGCTCAGCGCCGGCAACGTGCGCATGGTGCGCTATCTGCCTGCCACCCACGCCCTGACCATCTATAGCGGCATCAATATTGTCCGGCACACGCTGATGCAGGCCCGCTGCATGACCCTGATAGACGACAGCTCGAAGAAGCGGGCCATGCGCCAGTTCGGGCTGATGGACAATTACACCACTCAGGAAATAGACACCTATATCCGCACCAGCATACACAACCACAACCATGACCTGATTTCCCTGCAATTCCACCTGGTGCCCACGTATGACAAGCAGGGCAACATTACGGAGTATTTCGGCATCTGCCGCGATGTGACAGAGCAGAAGGCCGCCGAAGAGAAGATGCGCATACTGACAGCGAAGACCCAGGAGGTGGAGAACGCCAAGAACAGCTTCCTGAAGAACGTGAGCTACGAGATACGTACCCCGCTCAATGCCGTTGTCGGCTTTGCCTCGCTGTTTGAGGTTGACCACTCCTCGGAAGACGAGCAAATCTTCGTCAGCGAGATTCTGGCCAACTCAGACAAGCTGCTCAATCTGATTAGTAACATTCTCTTCCTCTCGCGTATTGATGCGGGAATGGTGGAGATAGACAAGCAGCCTACCGATTTCTCCACCCAGTTTGAGTATGACTGCGAGACAGGCTGGGAGAAAATCAAGAAACCCGGCGTGAAGTATGTGGTGGAAAACCCATACGAGAAGCTGATGCTTGACATTGACTCCACCAACTTGGGGCATATTATCCGGCGTGTGGCCGACAATGCCGCCCGCTACACCAGCGAAGGCACAGTCCGCGCCCGCTACGACTATATCGGCCGCACTCTGCGCATAGTCATTGACGATACTGGCGAAGGCATTCCGCAGTCTCAGCTGACGAACATCTTTGAGCGCTTTGTTACCACCAGCGAGAACAGTAATACGGGCCTCGGCCTGACTATCTGCAAGTCACTGACCGAGCTGATGGGCGGCAGCTTCGAAATCAGTTCGGAGGAAGGGCTGGGCACCACCGTGTGGATAACCATTCCCTGCCAGGCTTCTGAAATCAAGCGCAAGAAAATGATTTCGGGTTGAGTAAAGAATAAAAAAAGAGTTGAAAACAATGAAGCACCTATATCTGTTCATTCTCTCGATATTCTGTAGCTTGTCTGCACAGACCAGCCTCTTTGCCCAGTCACTGAGCGGCAAGTATAATGCCCAGCGGCCAATCATTGTTGTCGGCGACTGGGATAAGCCGCCCTACGAGTTCCTGAACGACAAGGGCCAGCCCACGGGTACGCACATTGACATTATGCGGGCTATCCTCGAGAAACGGCTGGAGCTTCCCGTGCAGTTTGTACTGAAGGAGTGGGGCAATGCCATTAAGACCTTTGAGCGTGGCGATGCCGACCTGATTCTGGCTAACATACACCGCTACGACAGCATTCCCTACGCCATATCACGTAATATCATCAATTACAATCGGGTCTGCGCCGCAGCCTTAGGCGATTCCACGGGTATCATCTCTGCCAAGAAGCTCCTGAAGGAAGGAGTTTCCCTGAAGCCCAGCGACTTTATTGCCAACTTGTTCCGCGACATAGACTCGACCTACATGAACAAAGTGGAGTTCCAGTCTCCCAAAGTGGCGCTGACGGGTCTGACCACTGGCGACACCAAGTTCTTTGTCTGGTATGAAAGGACATTGCAGTGGAAGCTGAAGGAGCTGAACTTAGAGGGCATCTGCCTTCACGAAGTGGACATGCCTGTCTGCGAGGTACATGTCATCGGCCGTGACCAGAAGTTGATTGACGCGGTAGACGAAGCCTACTCCCGCCTGAAGCAAAGTGGTGAGATAGAGCGCATTAACAACCGCTGGCTGCACCCGGAAGACCAGACCCTGGAGCAGAACACCTCGAAACACCTGATGGTTGTCATGTTGGCCGTGGCGGTAGTCTTTGTGCTGCTTCTGCTGACCCGCCTGGCGCGCTCGCAGGTGTCAAAGGCCACCCGCACTTCCAGCGAGCTGAACGAAATGATGATTAAGGCGCTTCGCATGGGGCGCTACCACATTACTGAGTACGACATAGCCAACGACCGCATGGTCAACAGCTACGGCAACCTTCTGCCTGACAAGGGGCTTACACTGGCCGAGTTCACCAGCCGCATTCACCCTGACGAGCAGGCCGAGTTCCTCAAGAAGATGGAACAGCTGAAGAAAGGGGTAGCCCGCAAGTTCGAGCTTGACAAGCGGTGGAACGCCGCCACCAGCGGCCAGCCTTTCTGGCGCTCCTTCCACGGCCATGCCGTTGTGGAGCTTGATGCTGAAGACAAGCCGGCCTTTGTCATCAATGCCGTCTATGACGTGACGCGCGACTCCGTTGATGACAATGCCGCCTACGTGCAGCGCGAGAAGTTCGAGCAGCTGATGCGGCACACGCCGATAGCCATGTCATTCTACGACAAGAACGGCTGGCTCATAGACCTGAACGATGCCATGAAAGAGCTGTGCGGCTTCGACGATGCCCACCCGGAGGCCGAGAACTTCTGGCGTACGGCCCGCCTGTTCGACAAGCCCTTGTTCCGCGGTGTCTATAACCCCGGCGACTGCCACGACCTGCTGGCCTGCCAGCACATGGACTATGCCGATATCAGTGTGAATCGTTACATAGAGTACCATATCCACCCGATTTTCGATGATAGCGGTGGGGTGGTGAGCTATCTGGTTTCCGCCTTCGATGTCTCTGACGAGCGGGAGCGCAGCATTAAGTTCCAGCAGCAGGTGCGCGAGATAGAAAAGTCAGACAAGCTCATCAGCCAGTATGAATCCAACCTGCACTATCTGCTGGAAAACAGCAAGGCTTACATCTGGCGCGCCGACTTCCGCAGCCGCCGGCTTCACTATTCGCGCTCCCTGCACGAAGACCTGTTTGTGCTGACGTTTGACGAGTATCTGGAGACAATCCACCCCGACCAGAAAGACTATGTGACCGCCCTGCTCTCTAAGCCCGACTCCTTGAACGAGGTTTACACCGAGACCATCCACTTCAGCCATACACCCTACAGCCCCGGCGAGACGTGGGAGTTCGTGGCGGGCAAGGTCAACCGCGATGCCAGCGGCGCAGTCTACGAGCATGTGGGCGTTATCTACGACGTAACCGACCTGGTGCTGGCACGGCGCGGCCTGAAGGAAGAGGCGGAACGTGCCGAGAACTCTGGCCGCCAGAAGAGTGCCTTCCTGGCATCGATGACCCACGAGCTGCGCACACCGCTGAACTCCATTGTAGGCTTCAGCGACCTGCTCGGCAGTGTCGAGACACTCGAAGAGCGGCGCGAGTTCATTCGCATTATCCGCAACAACTGCGACATGCTGCTGCGGCTTATCAACGACATACTTGAAGCCTCGAACATTGACGATGACCAGAACTCCATCGCGCTGAGTCTCACCGACTTCTCACGGGAGTTCAATGTGGTGTGCGAGACCTTGCAGCTGCGTGTGCAGGAGCCTCAGGTGGAGTTTGTCAAGGACAACCCCTATGAGACCTGCAAGGTCTGTCTGGACATGGGCCGCATCAGTCAGGTGATGACAAACTTTGTCACTAATGCCGTGAAGTACACCCACCAGGGGCATATCAAGTTAGGCTATAGGATTACCCCCGATGCCGGCTCAGCCGATGAGTTCCGCGAATCGGGATTGTATATTTATTGTGAAGACACGGGCAGCGGCATTCCCAAGGAGAAGCAGCAGTCTGTCTTCGAGCGTTTTGTCAAGCTCAACGAGTTCGTTCAGGGAACGGGTCTCGGCTTGGCCATCTGCAAGTCCATTGCCGAGCGTTTCCACGGGCGCATTGGTGTCAACAGCGAGGGCGAAGGCAAGGGGTCGACCTTCTGGATATGGATTCCGTGTGAAATACAAGAAAACTAAACAAGCATATAGATGAAACAGACAAGTAAGTATCTGTTGGCCAACGACAGAGATGCCCAGTGGGGGCTAACCATCAGTACGGTAGGCTACGAGGAAATAACCCCCGGAGATTCCTACCCGACCGTAGGCCATGCCGACGGCTATTATTTCCATGTGGACAGGGGTCGTGAGTTACAGGAGTATCAGCTGCTCTACATCACCGAGGGCGAGGGGCGCTTCTGCTCGGCCCACCACCGCCGGCTGACGACAGTCAAGGAGGGCGACATGTTTGTCCTTTTCCCCGGCGAGTGGCACACCTACTATCCGCTTATCGACAAGGGCTGGAAGAGCTACTGGATTGGCTTCAAGGGGCGCAACATGGACGAGCGTGTGTCGGCGGGTTTCCTGACACCTGCCAAGCCGGTCTATCACGTGGGCTTCAGCGACGAGATAGTGCAGCTCTACCGTTCTGCGCTGTCAGCCGCAGCCGACGAGGCGGGCTACATGCAGCAGCTGCTGGCCGGTCAGGTCAACTATCTCATTGGCATGATGTATTCGCTGGAGCGCAACATTGAGCTGGGCCGCAATCAGCAGCATGTCGACATGGTCAGCCGCGCCCGCCTGCTTATCCGCGAGTCGCTGGAGACCTCGCTCTCCATTCAGGAGGTGGCCGAGCAGTTGGGAGTCAGCTATTCCAACTTCCGAAAGCTCTTCAAGGAGCATACCGGCCTGTCGCCTGCCACCTATCAGCAGGATTTGCGCTTGCAGCGGGCCAAGGAGCTGCTGACGACAACCGACATGAGTGTCAAGGAAATAGCCTACAGGCTGAACTTCGAGTCGCCCGACTATTTCTCGGCAAAGTTTAAGATTAAGACTGGCCGCCGCCCCAGCGAACTCCGAAACACTGAGTGAT
>JAFLSH010000066.1 GCA_022511055.1 Prevotella sp.
GTAACACTACAGGTTTTGGTTCTGTCATTCCCGGTTCGAGTCCGAGTCGTCCAACTATATAAAAACAATTTGCTTTCTTTTCCAAACAAAGCTGGGAAAGAGTTACAAAAATTGCTTATTAGCCCTCACACATAATAGTAGGAATACATGGTTTTCCCCCTGCACCCTCAACACCCACGACACCCAACCGGGGTGCTGAGGGTGTTGAGGGTGCAGGGCATTCTGCCTGTTTAGCTACTATACGCGCGCGAGGCCACTCTGGCACATTTTGGGTGCATTCATCGGAACGTCACCTCATTTCCAGTTCCGGCCAGCAGCTTTTCGGCACATTTGGCAGAAAAGCAGTGAGTTTTGAACAATACTCTGCGAGTTTCGGAAAATACTCCGTGAGTTTTGAAAAATAGTCTGCGAGTTTTCGGCAAAACTCCATGAGTTTTTGGCAAAAGTCATGGAGTTTTTCGGGCATTTTCGGGCAAAAGTCAGCCTTGGATTTCCACTTTTCCTGTGTGGCGGCGACTTGTGCGCCGACCAATCATTGCTACCCTCAGTGGCGCCGCCGGATGACATACTCCAGATAGGCCGTGTAGGCTTCGCGCAGCTCCGGCTTCACGCACTGCGCAATGTAGTCGCGCGCCTTCTGGGCTATCTCCTCCATCTTCCGCTCCGCATACTCAATGCCCCCACTCTGCTTGGTGAAGTCCACCAACACGGCGATTTCATCGGCGTTCACCGTGCCTGCCTTCACCTTCCGCGCCAGTGTGTGTATCGACTCCAGTGTCGAGTTGTTCAGCGCATAGATGACAGGCAGTGTCAGCTTACCCTCAGTCATGTCGTTGCCTGTCGGCTTGCCTATCTCCTTCGAGTCGAAATAGTCGAAAATATCGTCACGAATCTGGAAAATCAGGCCAATGTACTGCCCGAACTTGGCAGCCGCCTCTATCTCCTCCTCGCTCGCTCCGGCGGCAATGGCGCCAATCTTGGCACACGCCTCAAACAGCACGGCCGTCTTCTGGTTTATCACCTGGAAATAGACTTCCTCCGATATCTCCTGATTCTGAATGTTCGAGAGTTGCAGTATCTCGCCCGCAGCCAGCGTGCGCCCCAGTTCGGCCAGCAGCTGCACAATGCGGTGGTTGTCGGTCTCAGCCACTTTCAGCAGGGCGGTCGACAGAATGTAGTCACCCACCAGCACGGCCACCTTGTTGTCATACGTGGCATTGACCGAAGCCTGTCCGCGGCGCTCGCTGCTCTCGTCGACCACATCGTCATGCACCAGCGAGGCCGTGTGCAGCAGCTCCAGCCCCACGGCTGCATACTCTGCCACCAGGTTTACGCCGCCATGGTTCTTGGCCGAAAGGAATATCAGCATGGGGCGCATGCGCTTGCCGCCCCGCTGGCGTATGTGGGTCAGCGCCGAGCCAAGCAGTCCGTCGGTGTGCGTGAGCGACTCCTGAAACAGCCTGGTAAACTCGTCTAACTCCGTCTGAATGGGTAGTTTGATAAGGGTTATATGGTCCATTGTTACGAATTTTGCGACAAAATTAGTGAAAATATTGCGATAATGCGAAATTTTTAGTAATTTTACGCAGAAAATTAAGCAATGTTATGGATAAACTCATACTTATAGATGCCTACGCGCTGATTTACCGGTCGTATTATGCGTTCATCAAAAACCCGCGCATCAACTCGAAAGGCCAGAACACCAGCGCCATCATCGGCTTCTGCAACACCCTGAACGAAGTGCTGCAGAAAGAGCAGCCCACCCATGTCGGCGTGGCCTTCGACCCCCACGGCCCCACCTTCCGCAGCGAAGCCTTCCCGGCCTACAAGGCGCAGCGCGATGCCACGCCAGAAGACATACACATGGCAGTGCCCGTCATCAAGCGCATACTGGCGGCGTGGCACATTCCCGTGCTGCAAGTCGATGGCTTCGAGGCTGATGACATCATTGGCACGTTGGCTAAAAAGGCTGATTCCATCGGCATAAAGTGCTACATGCTCACGCCCGATAAAGACTACGGCCAGCTGGTCACCCAGCTTGCCAACATCTACCGCCCGCGCCACGGCGGCGGCTACGAAATCATGGGGCCAAAGGAAGTCTGCGAGAAATACGGCATCAGCTCGCCCACCCAGGTCATCGACCTGCTGGCGCTCATGGGCGATTCGGCCGACAACTTCCCCGGCTGCCCCGGCATCGGCGAGAAGACTGCCGCCAAGCTCATCGGCGAGTTCGGCAGCGTTGACCAGCTGCTCAGCAGAACTGATGAGCTGAAGGGTGCCACCCAGAAAAAAATCACGGAGCATGTCGATGACATTCGCATGTCGCAGTTCCTGGCCACCATCAGAACAGATGTGCCCATCGAACTCGATATGGAGTCGCTCAAGCTGAACGAGCCCGACACCGAAGAGCTGACAAAAATCTACACCGAACTGGAGTTCAAGCAGCTCATTGACCGCCTTCTTAAAAAAACACAAAAAACCGTAACACCTGCTAACGCGCAGCTCGACCTCTTCGCAGAATTTCCCGCCGACAGGGCAGAACTGCCAGAAAACGTGAGTTTTGACACCCTGAAAACAGTGGCTCATAACTATCAACTCGTTGAAAATGAGGAAGAACTGCTGAAACTTTATGATTATTTTAGGACAAAACAAATTCTCAGTTTAGACACGGAGACCACCAGTACGTCGCCCATCAGCGCAGAATTGGTCGGTTTGTCATTCGCCGTCAAGGAATTTGAGGCGTTCTACGTGCCCATCCCGGCAGAACGTGAAAAAGCGCTACAAATTGTTAATATTTTCAAACCGCTCTATGAAGACCCGAAAATTCTGAAGGTCGGGCAAAACCTGAAGTACGATTTAGAAGTTTTAAGAAATTATAACGTTCAGTTACAAGGCCCGCTGTGGGACACCATGATTGCCCACTACCTCATCCAGCCCGAGCTGCGCCACAACATGGACTACATGGCCGAGGTCTATCTGAACTACAAGACCATCCACATTGACGAACTCATCGGCCCGCGCGGCAAAAACCAGCGCTCCATGCGCGACTTGCCGCCCAGCCAGGTCTATGAGTATGCCGCCGAAGATGCCGACATCACACTGCGCCTGAAAAACAAGCTGGAGCCCGAACTCAAGAGGTTTGAGTGCGAACAGCTGTTCTACGAAATCGAGATGCCGCTCATGCCTGTGCTGGCCGAGATGGAGATGAACGGTGTCTGCATCGACACGCAGTCGCTCAAGGAAACGTCAACAATTTTGACTACCCGCATGCAGGACTTGGAGCGGCGCATCTACGAATTGGCGGGCGAGCAGTTCAACATCGCCTCGCCCAAGCAGGTAGGCGAAATATTGTTCGACAAGCTGAAGATTGTCGAAAAGGCCAAGAAGACCAAGACGGGGCAATATGTCACCAGCGAAGATGTGCTGCAAATGCTGCGCAACAAGCATGAGATTGTGGCAGACATACTGGAACACAGGGGATTGAAGAAGCTCATCGGCACCTACATCGACTCGCTGCCAAAGCTCATCAATCCGCAGACGGGGCACATACACACCTCGTTCAACCAGACCATCACGGCCACGGGGCGCCTCTCCTCGTCAGACCCGAACCTGCAGAATATCCCCATCCGCGGCGAAGACGGAAAGGAAATCCGCAAGGCGTTCATTCCCGAGCCCGGGTGTCTGTTTTTTTCGGCAGACTATAGCCAGATTGAGCTTCGGGTCATGGCCCATCTCTCCAAAGACCAGCACATGGTCGAAGTGTTCCGCGAAGGCAAGGACTTGCATGCGGCCACGGCGGCCAACATCTACAAGAAGCCCATCGGCGAAGTGACCCGCGATGAGCGCTCGAAGTCAAAGCGCGCCAACTTCGGCATCATCTACGGCATCACGGTCTTCGGGCTGGCCGAGCGGCTCGATATTCCCCGCGATGAAGCCAAGATGCTCATCGATGGCTACTTCGAGACCTTCCCACAGGTGCGCGACTACATGGAGCAGGCCAAGCAGTCGGCGCGGCAGCGCGGCTATGTCGAAACGCTCTTCGGCCGCCGCCGCTATCTGCCCGACATCAACAGCGCCAACGCCACCGTGCGCGGCTTTGCCGAGCGCAATGCCATCAACGCCCCCATTCAGGGCACGGCGGCCGACATCATCAAGGTGGCCATGATTCGCATCTTCCGCCGCTTCAAGGCCGAAGGGGTCCGCTCGAAGATGATTCTGCAAGTACATGATGAACTGAACTTCAGCGTCTACCCAGAGGAAAAAGAGCTGGTCGAGAAGATTGTCATCGAAGAGATGCAGGGCGCTTTCGACCTCGCCGTTCCGCTCGTTGCCGATTCCGGCTTCGGTCAGAACTGGCTCGAGGCACACTAACCTGAGGGCGGAACAACAGGCAAGACAAGCAGGCATGGCAGACAAGCGGATAACGGAGTTTCTGAGGTTTGGCGTAACGGGCGCCGTGGCCACGGCCATACACTATGCGGTGTACTTTGCACTGATGCGGTGGCTGGAGGCCAACGTGGCCTTTACCATCGGCTACGTGGTCAGCTTCCTGGTCAACTACGGGCTGTCCACGTGGTTTACCTTCCATGTCAGGCCGACTTGGGCGCGGTTTCTGAAGTTCGCCACCAGCCACGCGGTCAACTACGTGGTGCAGATTAGCCTGTTCAACCTGTTCCGCTGGCTCGGCGTGCCCGATGCGTGGGCTCCCCTGCCCGTCTATGCCGTGGCCATTCCCGTAAACTTCCTGCTGGTGCGCCTGGCTCTCACCAAACGGCTGCGGAAAGAGGGGCATTGAGGCCGACAGGCGAAAAACTTTGTGTGAAATCCAGGTAATTATTTGGTTTTTCACGGGCTTCTTCGTACCTTTGCAGTCAGATTTAAACGTTTAAAGAAGAAATGGCATTAAAATGTGGTATTGTAGGATTGCCGAATGTGGGCAAGTCTACGCTTTTCAACTGCCTGTCGAGTGCAAAGGCACAGGCAGCAAACTTTCCTTTCTGTACGATTGAGCCAAACGTGGGCGTAATCACCGTGCCCGATGAGCGGCTGACGAAACTGGCCGAACTGGTGCATCCCGGGCGGATAGTGCCCGCCACGTGCGAAATCGTAGACATCGCCGGGCTCGTAAAAGGCGCTTCAAAGGGCGAAGGGCTGGGCAACAAGTTCCTGGGGAACATCCGCGAGACTGATGCGATTATCCACGTGCTGCGCTGCTTCGAGGATGAGAACATCACCCATGTCGATGGCACTATCGACCCGATTCGCGATAAGGAAATCATTGACACCGAGCTTCAGCTGAAAGACCTGGAGACCATCGAGAGCCGGCTGGCAAAGACCGAGAAGGCCGCCGCTGCGGGCAACAAGGAGGCCAAGACCGAAGTAACGGTGCTGAAAGCCTACAAGGAAGTGCTGGAGCAGGGCAAGAACACCCGCATTGTGGAGTTCGACAGCAAAGAGGAGCAAGACTGCGCCCGCAATCTCTTTCTGCTGACCTCAAAGCCCGTACTCTACGTCTGCAATGTCAGCGAGAGCGAAGCCAAGAGCGGCAACGAGCTGACCAGGAAGGTAGAGGCGCTGGCCCGGGAAGAAGGTGCCGAAGCCATGGTCATTGCAGCCAAGACCGAAGAGGACATTGCCGAGCTGGAATCATACGAAGACAAGCAGATGTTCCTTGAGGAGCTGGGGCTGGCGGAGAGCGGCGTAAACCGGCTCATCAAGAAAGCCTACGCGCTGCTGAACCTCGAGACCTTCATCACCGCCGGCGAGATGGAAGTGAAAGCCTGGACCTACAAGAAGGGCTGGAAAGCACCGCAGTGCGCCGGTGTCATTCACACGGACTTCGAAAAGGGATTCATTCGTGCCGAAGTCATCAAGTACGAAGACTATATACAGTATGGCTCTGAAGCCGCTGTCCGCGAAGCCGGCAAACTGGCTGTTGAGGGCAAGGAATACGTGGTGCAAGATGGTGATATCATGCACTTCAGGTTTAACGTTTAATTTTTAAGAAGAAAACAGGTTTTGTAGCTATGGTAGGATTAGCAGGTATAGTAGGTTTCGTTGGCTCATTAGGCTATATCAACTGGAATCCCTCGTTAGAGGCTTTCCATATCGGGGCTTTTTCGTTCCGCTGGTACTCGCTGTGCTGGCTCATGGGCCTGTTGCTGGCCTATCTGGTGGTCAGGCGGCTCTACAAGGAGCAGAACATCAAAGACGAACTGTTCGACCCGCTGTTCATCTACTGCTTTCTCGGCATACTCATCGGTGCGCGGCTCGGCCACTGCATCTTCTATCAGCCCGACTACTTCCTCACCTCCGGCCAGCACTTCATGGAGATGCTGCTGCCCATTCATTTTCTGCCCGAAGGCGGCTGGAAAATGACAGGCTATGCCGGCCTGGCCAGCCACGGCGGCACGGCGGGTCTGATGCTGGCTCTCTGGCTCTACTGCCGGAAGACAAAGCTCAGCCTCTGGACCGTACTCGACAACATTGCCATTGCCACCGGCACTACGGCCTGCTTCATACGTCTGGGCAACCTCATGAACTCCGAGATTATCGGCAAGGTTACTGATGTGCCCTGGGCTTTCGTGTTTGAGCGGGTCGACCTGCTGCCGCGCCATCCCGGCCAGCTCTACGAAGCCATTGCCTACGCCCTGTTGTTTGTCATTATGTGGGTGCTGCACAAGCAGATGCCCCGGCGCATCGGCACAGGCTGGTACTTCGGCTTCTGCCTGACCTACATCTTCACCTTCCGCTTCTTCATCGAGTACACCAAGGAGATACAGGAAGCCTTCGAAGCCTCACTGCCCATCGACATGGGCCAGATTCTGAGCATTCCCTTCATCATTCTCGGCGTGTGGTGCATGATTAGGGCCCGCAGGGAATCCCCTTCTGGCCTGAAATGATGCGCAGGCTCACCATCTCACTGCTTCTGGGCCTCACGGCTCTTCAACCCGCGGCTGCCGAAGGCGGACTGTGGGAGCAGTTCTGCAATCCCCCTGATGCCGCACGCACCAAAGTGTGGTGGTTTCACGGTGAGACCGAAACTACTGAGGCAGGCATTGATGCTGACCTTGAGGCGTTCAGGGATAAGGGCATCGGTGGCGTGGTTTTCTATGACCAGGTACACAGCAGTGCCGCCGGAGCCTTTCCCGCCATGTCGCCTGAGTGGTGGCACACGCTGAAGCATGCGGCGCAAAAGGCCAAGCAGCTCGGGCTGACATTTGAGGTGGCAGCCAGCAACGGCTATGTGGCCGGCGGGCCGTGGATTACGCCCGAACTCGGCATGCAGCAGGTGGCGGTGGTCGACACGGTGGTTCATGTTGACAAGCGGCAGAAGGTGCGCATACCGCTGACACACCCTAACCCGAATTTCCGGCAGATTGCCACGCTCATTTTCCCTGACAAGGATGCCTTACAGGAACTTATCATGGAGCCGCGAAGACACGTTGTGAAGAACAACCAGCCGCTGACCATCGACTACGATGCCGGTAAGGTGGTAGAGGTCTGCGCCATCACCTACCTGACCAATCCGCGCGGCAAAGGCTCTACCGGCTCAATGAACATTCCCGGGCCGCCGCAAGAACGCTACTTTGGCGCGAAATACGTTGACCTGCCGCCCATCGGCGAACTGGAATACAGCACCAACGGCAAGACATGGCAAAAGGCCGCCCAACTGACTGCCGTGGAGAGCGTGATTGGCTACAAGAGCAAGGAGCGCACCATCAGCTTCCCCACGGTACGAGGCCGCTATTTCCGTGTCCGCCTGCACGACTGGGTCGACACAGGCGGGCAGTTCAGCACACTGCAAGTCGAGAACATCCGCCTGGCCCGGCGCGACATCATTGACAACTGGCAGGTGAAGAGCGGGCTGCGCACAGAGGTGACCTATCCGCACACCCCAGGCGGCAACCGCGGAGCCATAGCGCTGGAAACCATCGAACAGGCGCAATCGGTTGATGACAACGGCATATTGACACAGACACTGGAGCCAGGCACATGGCACATTCTGCGCTTTGGCCACATACCTACCGGCAGCAAGACGAAGCACGGCCGAAAAAATCTCATAGGTCTCGAAGCCAATGTCATGTCAGCCGAGGCTGCCACCATACACTACAACCACTATTTCAAAGCCATCTGCGACACGCTCGCCGCTATCGGCTGCAAGCCGCAGGGCATGTGCATGGACAGCCATGAGGCGGGCGTACAGAACTGGACACAGGGCTTTGAGAATCGCCTCCGCCAGTCACTCGGCACAGACCCCACGCCGTGGCTGCCCGCGTTAGTCGGATATATCGTGGCCGACCGCGAGCGCACGGAGCAGTTCCTGCTTGGCTTCCGCAAGACCATTGCCCAGACCATTGCCAACGAGTTCTACGGCACACTGGCGCGGCTCTGTGAGGCAGACGGCGTAGACTTCACCAGCCAGGCCATGCTTAACATCGACAACGACAATATACTCAGCCGCAGCCGCGCCACAAAGCCGCAAGGCGAGTTCTGGGCCTACCAGACCGATGGCAACTATGACTGCCTCGATGCGGCTTCGGCAGCCCACCTCTACGGCCGCCCCATCGCCTCGGCCGAAGCCTTCACCGACACCCCCTACTCCACCACCTGGGGCGAACTGCTCCGCATAGCCAACCTCGCCTACTGCCGCGGCATCAATGAGTTTGCCGTCTGCGCATCTTCTTACCAGCCGCGGCTCGACCGCAAATACGATGACAACGCCAGCGCCCACCCTTACGTCTTCCACCGCCTGCACCCTGACTGGTCGAATAGCGAGGCGTTCTGGCAATATCAGGCCCGCTGCACACAGCTCTTGCGCGCCGGCAAGCCCGTTGTCGACCTCTGTGTCTACCTCGGCGAAGACCTTCCCCTGAAGACCTTTGCCTACAAGCTCCCCACAATGCCAGAGGGCTACAACTTTGATGTCTGCAACTATGATGCCCTGATAAACCGCCTTACCGCCCGCAACGGCAGGCTCGCCGCAGAAGGCGGCATGACATACGGCGCACTGGTCATTCAGGGTCGCACCTATATCTCGCCCGAAGCCCAACGGAAAATCGAGGCACTCAGCCGCTCAGGCGTTACTGTCATCCGCTGCGACCAGGGCGAGACCGTGGCCGGCAGACTGGCGGAAGCCGCTCTCCACCCCGACCTGGCAGCCCCAAGCGCCAACCAGCCCGACAACCGCCTCTGCTTCTTCCACCGCCGCACCGACAGCGCCGACATCTACTTCGTCTACAACCACAGCGCCCACCCCTACAACGCTCCCGCCACCCTGCGCACACCATACACCACCGCCGAGGCGTGGAATCCCTACGACACCACGCGCAAGCCGCTCGCAATGACCGCAGACAAAACCCTACAACTGCAACTGGAGCCGTATCAGAGCCTCTTTATCATTGTCCAATGACAGCTACAGCTGTATGAACTTCAGGAGCAGGGCGGTGTAGAGTGTCGCGATGGCTATGCTTGATTCACCTTCCCTTCACAATGCGCTTGATGTCGTTCAGCTTGTTCAGTGCTTCAAGCGGCGTGAGGTTGTCGACGTTCAGGCCGAGTATCTCATCGCGCACCTGACAGAGTACGGGGTCATCTAACTGGAAGAAAGAGAGCTGCATGCCTTCGCGCGAGGCGGCAATCTCGGCCGTTGGCTTCCCTACCCCACCCACCTGGGCGTTGTCGGCCTCCAGCTGCTTCAGAATGACGTTGGCCCGCTTCACAATGGAGCGCGGCATGCCGGCTATCTCGGCCACATGGATGCCGAAGGAATGCTCGCTGCCGCCCCGCTCCAGCTTGCGCAGGAAGATGACCTTACCCTCTACTTCCTTCACCGAGACATTGTAGTTCTTGATGCGCGGGAAGTTCTTCTCCATCTCGTTCAGCTCGTGGTAGTGGGTGGCGAAGAGCGTACGGGGGCGACCCTTGGCGTTCTCGTGCAGGTATTCGACAATGGCCCAGGCTATCGAAATGCCATCATACGTAGACGTGCCGCGCCCCAGCTCATCGAACAGCACAAGCGAGCGCGAGGACACGTTGTTCAGGATGTTGGAAGCCTCAGTCATCTCGACCATAAACGTTGATTCGCCGAGCGAAATGTTGTCTGAGGCACCCACGCGGGTGAAAATCTTGTCCACCAGACCGATTCTCGCGGCCTCTGCCGGCACGAAACAGCCCACCTGGGCCAATAGCACTATCAGCGCCGTTTGGCGCAGCAGCGCCGATTTACCGGCCATGTTCGGGCCGGTGATAATCACTATCTGCTGCCGCTCATTGTCGAGCAGTATATCGTTGGGCACGTACTGCTCGCCCAGGGGCAGCTCCTGTTCGATGACGGGATGGCGGCCCTGGCGGATGTCGAGCGTTTCCGAGGTGTCAATCACGGGGCGCACGTAGCGGTTGGCCTCCGCTGTCTTGGCAAAGGCCAGCAGACAGTCGAGGTGGGCCAGCAGGTTGGCGTTAATCTGTATCTGCGGAATGAACTCCTGCATATCCATCACCAGCTCGCTGAAGAGACGGCTCTCCAGGGCGAGTATCTTGTCCTCGGCCCCCAGTATCTTCTCCTCATACTCCTTCAGCTCCTGTGTGATATACCGCTCGGCCTGCGCCAGTGTCTGCTTGCGCACCCATTCGGGCGGCACCTGTTCCTTGTATGTGTTGCGCACCTCGAGGTAGTAGCCGAACACGTTGTTGTAGCCTATCTTCAGGCTCGCAATGCCCGTCTGCTCGGCCTCGCGCTGCTGAATCTGCAGCAGATAGTCCTTGCCCGAGTAGGCTATGCGCCGCAGCTCATCAAGCTCGGCGTTGACCCCATCGCGAATCACCCCACCCTTCTGCACCAGCTGCGGCGGGTCGTTCTGAATCTCGCGCTCTATGCGGTCGCGCAGCAGCTCGCAGGGGTGCAGCCGCTCCCCCACCCGCTTCAGGGCATCATTGTCTGCCGACAGACAGGCGGCCTTGATGGGCTGAACGGCCTGCAGGGCCACCTTCAGCTGTACCACCTCGCGGGGCGACACGCGCCCCAGGGCCACCCTGGAGATGATGCGCTCCAAGTCGCCGATGCGGTGAATCTGCTCATCGACACACTGCCGGAAGTCCGGCTCGCGGTAGTAATAGTCCACGATGTCGAGCCGCTCGCTGATGGGCTTCTCGTCTTTCAGCGGGAACACCAGCCACCGCCTGAGCAGCCGCCCGCCCATGGGCGACACCGTGCGGTCAATCACATCGAGCAGCGACTTACCGTCTTCCTGCATCGGCACCACCAGCTCGAGGCTGCGGATGGTAAACTTATCGAGCCTGACGTATTTCTCTTCCTCTATCCGTGTCAGCGAGGTGATGTGGCCTATCTGCGTGTGCTGGGTCAGCTCCAGGTATTGCAATATGGCACCCGCGGCTATCTGCCCGTTCTTGAGGTGTTCCACGCCAAAGCCCTTCATGCTCTTCACCCTGAAATGCTTCAGCAGCTTCTGCTGTGCGCTCTGCTCGGTGAACACCCAGTCATCCATCTCGAAGGTAAAGAACTTTGCGCCGAAGTGCTGCTCAAAGTCCTTCTTCCGCGCCCTATCCAGCAGCACCTCTTTCGGCCCCAAGTTTCCCAGCAGCTTCTCCACGTAGTCGTATGTGCCTTCGCCTGTCAGGAACTCGCCGGTTGAAATATCCAGAAAACTCACGCCGCAGGCCGACTTGCCGAAGTGTACGGCCGCCAGGAAGTTGTTCTCCTTGTAGTTCAGCACGTTATCCGAGAGCGCCACGCCCGGTGTCACCAGCTCGGTGATGCCGCGCTTGACCAGTTTTTTCGTCAGCTTCGGGTCTTCCAGCTGGTCGCAGATGGCCACGCGCTTGCCGGCCCTGACCAGCTTTGGCAGGTAGGTGTCGAGAGCATGGTGCGGGAATCCGGCCATCTCATCGCCCTTCACCCCGGCGCCGTTGTTGCGGTGGGTCAGCGTGATGCCGAGAATCCTGGCCGCAGTAACGGCATCTTCGCAGTAGGTCTCATAGAAGTCGCCGCACCTGAACAGCATCAGCGCATCCGGGTGTTTCGCCTTCAAGTCGAAGAACTGCTTCATCATCGGGGTCAGCTCCCCATTTTTCTTTGCCATCTCTCTCGCCTCAGTTT
>JAFLSH010000067.1 GCA_022511055.1 Prevotella sp.
TCGTAGCTCTTGCTGATGTCGCCGATGGCCTGGAGATTCTGGTTGCCGCTGAGTGCCGCGAGTGTCTGCAGCATGGTGAGCAGCTTCGAGGCTTCGAAGAGCAGGCCGATGCCGTTGGCGTTCTTCTTGGCGTAGCAGTTCAGGGTTATCAGCAGACCCTGCATGGTCACCTTATAGTCCTTCTCGTCGAAGGTCCACTTGCCGCTGAGCTGCTTGCCGCTGAAGGCGGCGGAGTAGGTGCCGTCTTCGTTGAACGTCACGTAGGTGTTGGCGCTGCTGATGCCAATCTGCTGGTAGTAGGGCTGCACTTTCTCCTTGATTTCCGCAGCCATCACCTCGCCGCCAGCCTTGGCCAGCAGCTGGTCGCTGGTGAAGGCGCAGCCGGGGCTGGTGTAGCGCCACGTGCCAATGAGGCTCTGCCGGGTCAGCTTCTGCGCGCCAATCACGCTGGTGATGACATTGCCGATGGTCGAGCCGCTGGCTGCGGTGCCGAGAATGCCGCCCAGAACGCTGCCAGACGAAGATGAGGAACTGCCGGCGGTGCCGGGCATGCCGCAGCTGGCGAGCAGTGCTGCCAGAAGAATGGCGAGGGGGTAATTTCTTTTCTTCATTTTCTGTTAGTATTTGTTGGGGTTAATAAAACTTCCTGCATGTAGATGGCATCGAGGCTCCACAGCGCCGCATCGTTGGTCGACAGCCCCTGCCACTCGTCGATGGGGGCTGCCACGGCCGGGCCGTCAAGGCGGGTGATGCTGAAGCGGGGCGCGGCGGCGTGTTCTATGCGCCCCCACAGGTCGGCCCATGCCTCGGCCGTCAGCCGGGGGTCGCGTGTCTGCCATGCGCCGTAGGCCATGAGCCGGCGTACGGGGAATCGGTTGCCTGATATGTCGCGCGCCCGCTGCTTGTAGTTGATGGCCAGGTCGAGCCACGCCTTGCGGAACGCGGGGCCGGCCAGCGGCAGCAGCTCGTTCATGACCTCGAAGCCGCCCATGATGGTGGCCAGGTGGTTGGTAGACAGGCGGTCGGCCGGGCCCTCGTAGGTGATGCGCCCCGTGTCGGGGTAGTAGCCCAGCGCCTTGTTGCCGGTGAAGAATCCGTTGGGCATGGCGGCAATGCTCTCCATGCCAGTCACTATCTTGTCGCGATACTTGCGGTTGCCGGTGCGCTCCCACTCCGTCAGCCAGTTGCCGGCGTAGGCCAGCCAGTCGGGCCCCAGCCGCAGGCGGGCGGGCGCCGTGCAGGGGAACTGCTCGCGCGGCTCGGCCAGGCGCATGGGGTCGAGGTGGTAGAGCAGTGTGTCGGCATCGGTCTGCGCCTGCATCAAGTCGCCGGTGCGCTCGTCGCACGTCAGGTAGTAGTAGAAGCGCAGAAAGGCCGACTGCGAGATGCGCGCCTCCTTGGCGCCGCAGCCCCAGTGGCTCACGTTGTGGCGGGAGCCCAGCGGGGCAAGCGGCCCGAGGTGGTAGGTGTCAACCTCGGCGTTGTGGCGGGTCATGGCCTCGGCCATGCGCCACACATCGGCGCGCCCCGTGCGCAGAAATGAGTACCAGAGCCACATCGGGGTGGCCAGCTCGGTGTTGTCCCAGGCATAACCGCCCACGTCGTAGCGCCACGAGTGGCGCTCGGGGGTGTAGGCGTGCATCAGGTCGCCGTAGTTCCAGAAGCCGTACCACTTGTGCTGCTCAATGGCATCGCGGTAGAAGTCGAGATACTGCGCCAGCCGCTGCTCCACAGCCGCCTCGTCTGCCGAAGGCTCGGCGGGGGGCAGGCTCCACAGGCCGAAGGCCCGCTTGCGGTGCAGGTATTCGGGGGTGGGCAGCAGCCGCGGCTCGTCGGCCAGCTCGCCGGCCTCGGCACTCAGCGCATCGCGGCTGGGCAGGCCGGCATGCGGCACGAGCCAGAGCGTGGTGGTGCGGGCAATGCCGTAGGGCGTACTCAGCCCCTCCTGCACGTCTTCGTAGCTGGCCAGCAGACCGTGGGGCACGGTGTCGTAGTGGCACAGGTCCATGGGCTCTGCCTCGGGGCTCCACAGGTACATGGTGAGCAGCGCCTCGCTGCTGCGGGCGCGGTCAACCTGTATGGTCGAGGGATAGGATTGCCAGAAGTCTTTCACTGACACACTGAGCCCGCCGCCGGTGTCGCCCACAAAGACATGGCCCGGCGAGCGGCGGCCCGTGAAAGTGCCAATCCACGGCGAGCCGCCGGTGGCGCGCTTGCGCACGGAGAAGCTGTTGTCGGTCAGCTGAGAGAGGCGGAACCCATCCCACGCCGCCAGCTCGTCAATCGTCTGGCGGTCGCGCTCGGGCAGGTCGGCATAGCGTGCCACGCGCCTACCCTGCTGCTGCGCCTGCAAGGCAGAGAGCGGCCGGCGGCTGTCGAGGGGCTGCACGGGCTCGGCCCATATCCCCCCGTCGTCGGTGGCAAAGGCAATGTGGCGGTTGTAAACCTCCTGTCGCATGGGCACGGCAAAGCGAATGCCGAGCGAGGTGAGCTTGTCGTGCTGCGCCTCGCCATCGTAGACAAACGAGTGTACCAGCTTGATGCGCTCAGAGCCCTTCCAGAAGTACAGGCGGAGACAGAAGGGCAGCCAGCGGCGGCCTTCGGCCGACTGGTGCAGCCCCTCTATCCTGACCACGGCCGATGCGCTGCCGTGGCGCTCCAGGGTGACCGCCGAGACACGCGAAGTGAGCGTGTCGGTGGCGCAAGTGGCCGTCAGCCAGGCGGCACTGCCCACGCGGGTGCCGTCAATCAGCAGACTGTCCATCAGGTGGCGGCCCTGCCGGCGCGGCAGGTAGGCTTGCAGCCGGCCCGTGCTGACTATCAGCTGCTGGTCGGTCTGCCTGATGTCCATCGTGTGCGGCCGGGTCTTCGGTTTCCCGGGCAGGCTGATGGCAAGGTCGGCGGCCGGGTCGGCCATCATGGCAACACCAGCCCATTTCACCGAGCCATCAGGCCATCGGGCGTTGACCCAGGTGTCGATTTCATCGGTGCTGAACACATCGGTCAGCTCGCCCTCGGCAAACGGTATGCCGAAGGTCACGGGAACGGCGGCCTGCGGCGCACTGCCCACCCAGCTAAGCGGCACACCCGGCTGCGCGGCAGGGGCGTTCACGGCATAGCTGCGGAAGTTGGTGATGCGGGTACGCGAGAGCGTGGTGCGGAAGCCAAACCAGCCCTCACGGAGCGGCTCGGGGTCGAGATAGCTGACAATGGGCTGGCCGTCGACCCACATCCGGGTGCGGCCGCCGGCCGTCTGCAGCTTCACGTGATACCAGTGGTTGGGCTTGAGCAGATGAGACTCATCGGTGTATTCGGTCAGAATGGCGGGGCGGCGCGCCTCGTCGTCGACCCCCGCCGCATCGCCCGTGTAGCGGCGGAAGCGCGTGGTCGTGTTGTAGTTGCCGCCGTAGCCCAGGTAGTACATCTGCAGCGTGTAGCACCGCGTGAAGATGCCGTTGCGCCAGCCGAGGCGCTTCCAGATGTCGCCGGCCTCAGGGTCGCTGGCCAGCCAGAAGCAGTTCATGTCGCTCAGGCGGTCGGTGCTGTCGCTGACCACCACCTGCACGTCATACTCCACGGCGCAGTCGGCCTTCAGCTTCTCGCGCCGCCAGAGTGTCAGCCCCTTCGGGGCAACCAGCTCACAGGTGTCGCCGCGGAAACTCACCCGATAGTCGGGCGATTCCGATTCCACGCGCCACCACTTCTGGAACTCGCGGCTGTTGAGCGCAGACTGCGGGCGCGCCATGGCGGCCACGGTCAGCAGTACGATAAGCAAGATGTTTCGTTGAGCCATAGGGCAATGTCATTTGTGTTGGAAATGTTTGTCGTGCGTATTGTTAATCCCCAAAGTCAAGGCTCAGCTGCCCGTCGCCCAGCAGATTGTAGCTCTTGCGGTGGTAGGGCGTAATGCCGTGCAGGCGTATGGCCTCGCGGTGCTTCCGCGTGGGGTAGCCCTTGTTGCTGCGCCAGTCGTACTGGGGGTATTCCTCGGCCAGCCGGTTCATGTAGTCATCGCGGTAGGTCTTGGCCAGGATACTGGCCGCCGCTATCGACAGATATTTGCCGTCACCCTTCACAATGGTGGTGTAGGGCAGGTCGCGGTAGGGCTTGAAGCGGTTGCCGTCTACGATAACGGCCTCGGGAGCCGGCTGCCGCTGGGCCAGCTGCTCGAGCGCGCGGTGCATGGCCAGGATAGAGGCGTTCAGAATGTTGATGGTGTCAATCTCTTCCGGCGTAACCACGCCCACGGCCCAGCTCAGGGCATCGCGCTCAATGATGGCGCGCAGTTCGTAGCGCTTCCGCTCAGAGAGCTGCTTCGAGTCGTTGAGCAGGGCGTTCTCATAATTGGCAGGCAGTATCACCGCCGCAGCGAAGACACTGCCCGCCAGGCAACCGCGGCCGGCCTCATCGCAGCCGGCCTCGGTCAAGTTGTCGTAATAGTGGCTTTTCAGCATTCCCGCTCGCTGTTACGCCTTCTTCCACAGGCGGGTCATGTCTTCGAGCGTCTTGCCCTTCGTCTCGGGCACGAGCTTCCAGACAAACACGGCTGCCACCACGCAGATGATGCCGTAGAGGCCGTAGGTAAACCAGTGGCCGAAGTCATCGCCCTCGGTCAAGTGCATGTTGAACATCGGCACGAAGGTAGAGCTGACAATGAAGTTGAATATCCACTGGAACGCCACGGCAATGGCCACGGCAGCACCGCGGATGGTGTTGGGGAAAATCTCGGCAATGAGTACCCAGCAGATGGGGCCCCACGAGAACATGAACGAGGCGGCGTAGACCATGATAGAGGCGGCGGTCACCAGCTCCATGCCGGCCTTGCCGAAGGTCAGCGCCACGCCGAAGGCACCAATGGCCATGCCCAGCGAGCCGTAGATGAGCAGCGGCTTGCGGCCCAGCTTCTCAACGGTGAAGATGGCCACCAGGGTGAACAGGATATTGACTACGCCCATGAACACAGTAACCACCATCGGGTTTTCCATGCCCATGTCGCCGAAGATGCGCGGTGCGTAGTAGAGTACGGCGTTGATGCCCACGGCCTGCTGGAACACAGAGAGCATAATGCCCACGAAAATACACATCCAGCCGTAGGTCATGAGCTTCTCGGTCTTCACCACCATGGTGTCCTTGATGTCTTGCAGTATCTGGGCGGCCTTGCTGCTGCCGTTAATCTTCGAGAGAATGCCGAGTGCCTTCTGGTCTTGGCCGATGCTCACCAGATAGCGCGGAGTTTCGGGCACAAAGCAGATGAGCAGGGCGAAGAGACCTGCGGGCAGCGCCTCGCTACCGAACATGTAGCGCCAGCCCGTGGTAACAGTCCACTGGGCGGCGGGGTTGATGGCGGCAAGACCCTTGCCCATCTCCTCAACCAGCGGCTGAATGTGGTCGCCAAGGATAAAGAAGTTGACAAAATAGACCACCAGCTGACCGAAGATAATGGCAAACTGGTTCCAGGAAACCAGCATGCCGCGGATGTTCGAAGGAGCTACCTCGCCAATGTACATCGGGCAGATGGCAGAGGCCAGACCTACGCCAATACCGCCAATGACACGGTAGATGTTGAACACAATGAGCAGCGAGTAGAGGGGCTGGCCGTACTCAAAGAACAGGAACTCAGGATTCATCGACCCCAGAGCCGACACGAAGAACAGCAGGCCGGCAATAATGAGTGACTTCTTGCGCCCCAGCCGCGTGGCCAGCAGGCCAGAGATGGCCGAGCCGATGATACAGCCGATGAGGGCCGAAGCCGAAGTGAAGCCGTGCCACCCATCCGTGTAGGCGAAGTCCTTGGCTTCCATGAAAAATGCCTGGAGACCCTTCTCGGCACCAGAGATGACTGCAGTGTCATAGCCGAAGAGCAGTCCACCCAGCACGGCCACCATCACAATGGAAATGAGATAGCCGCGGCTACCTTGTTCTGTTTGATTCATAGTTGTTTCGTTTTTGTTATTAATAATTGATAATTGCTTCTAAGTTGCAAAGTTATTCATTTTCTTTCACACATTGGCACAATGTGCGGCTTTTTTTACTAAAAATAACAAAATGGCGCACTTGGGGGCGCAAAACAACGCATTTCGGTGGCAAACGTGGCGCACAAAATCAGAGCGAGGCGATATACTCATCCCAGTCGGCCGCCCCACCCTTGCCAAAGTTCTTCTGGCAGAGCCGCGAGCGGATAGAGGCTACGTTCTGCTTGCTGGTGCAGAGTATGGTGGCCATCTGCGTGGGTGGTACTTCGGCCTTGACCAGCAGGCAGACATTTCGCTCCATCTCGTTCATGGCCTTCAGACTGGCTAACTTCGCGAAAAATTTCGGATAATCTTCGTCTATCGTGTCCTTCAACAGCTGCCACTGCTCGGCAGTCAGCATTTTGTCTGCCTGTCTGACTTCTTCGTAAATCTCACGGTGGTGAACACGCCCAACGGTAAATGACAGACAGGCCAATGCCGCACCAACCATGGCGGCAAGGGCGGCCAAGCTCTCACGGAAGATGTTGGCGCTGCTCGTCTCCGTGGTGGCTATCCAGTAGACATAGCCGCAGCAGCCCGCAAAATAGGTTGCGGCGCAAACCTTGGCGGCTATCCGCTTGTGGCTGGGGGCGCGCCCAACGCCCCAGACCACGGTGAAATAGCCGAAAATGCCGCTCAGCATGATGTAGAGATAGGCTAAAGTCAGCGGCATGTGGTCTCGGCGGAATATCCATAGGGCTGACCTGATGCCCAGATTGACACGGTAGAGTATAAATGCCGTCAACAGCGTTGTTAATATAAGAGTTAGCCACTTCAGGCAGTGCTTTACGCTCAATAGTATGGGGTTTTTCATTCTCATTTTGGTTTTTGTAGTTATAAAGCGGCTGCAAAAGTAGGCAAAAGCGGCGAGAATGCCAAAAAACGGAGTACGCATTGAATACGCAATCCGCATTTTGCCCATTTGAACGGGGAAAAATGCGGATTTTGCGCTTAGTTATTAACCGTATGGCGGGAGTTTCCGCCCACTATCGCACAATCATCTTGTGGCCTCCCTGAATGTAGACCCCAGAGCGGGTTGGCGTGCCGATGCGCTGGCCCTGCAGGTTGAACAGAGCCTGACTGTTAGTGGCCGGGGCGGGCTGGGCGGGGCTGCTGATGGCCGCCGGGTCGCCGGGCGTATCGTCTACGTTGTACTCCATATAGCCCTCTACGGTGCCGCCTTCGTTCTGGGCGGCGGTAATGTGGGCCACAATCTCGTTCAGATAGCGCTCCAGGTTGGTATAGCCCTCGCTGTCGGTCAGGTTGCCATCACTGGCATCATTCGGGTCGAGCCCGTGGGCAATTTCCCATTCATCGGGCATGCCATCACCATCTGTGTCGACAGGGGCTGCCGCCTGTGCCAGCGTAGGCCACGGACTTTCATCACCGCTAACGGCTTCCTTCACGTCATCCTGCGAGTTGATGAAACCCTTGCTGTTGCCGCTGCCCGTATAGCTGGCTACGCCGTTGCGGGTATCGCTGACAATCAGCGAATCGAGCTGGTCACGGTGCAGTGAGGCACCGGCATGGCTGAGAACCTGCTCGTAGCCCTGCTCGGCCGTGTGGGTGGTTACGCTGATGAAGGGTATGGGCGCATCAATGCGCATGGTGTCCTTGGTGGCCTGCGTGTAGGTGTTGTCATTCTTCGAGTTGTCAATCTGGTTGTACATGCCGTAGGTCCAGTTGTCTGCGGTAACATCACTGTAGAGCGAGTTGACATTGCCCGTGACATAGTATTTGCCCCAGACATGCCACATGGGATACCAGCCGTTCCACGAGCCATCACTGTTCTTGCAGTAGTCGGTGGTGCGTATGCCCACGCTGGCAATGCGCTTGCCCTTCGTGCCGGTGGGCGAGCCGGGGCCGGGCTTGTAGTAGTTGTTGACAATGTTCACGTTCATGCCCTCGCCGCCATAGCAGCCATTGCCGCCGTAGTTGTACATCACGTTGTTGCGCATATCCATACGCTCATCGCGCTGCGTTCCCTGGCGCGGCCCCAGGCGGGGCGTGCGCGAGGTGTGGTGGGCTATCAGGTTGTGGTGGAACGAAGCGCCGCTGCCGCCCCAGTTGCCGCCGTAGCCGTGCGCGCCCTTTGAGTGGCCAGACTTGACCAGGCTCTGCGAGACTATGCACCACTGCGCGGTCAAGTTCTTTCCGCCGTAGATGGAGAGGCACTCGTCAATGGACCAGCTGACCGAACAGTGGTCGACAATGATGTTGTTGGAATCCATGGCGCTCAGACCGTCTCCTTCATGGTAGGCCACCTGGCGGTTGCCCAGCCGGAAGCGCATGTAGCGCACAATGACATTCGAGTAGAGCGACACGGGATAGTCAGCCACGCAGATGCCATCGCCGGGGGCGGTCTGCCCGGCCAGCGTGGTGTTTGAGGCAATCTTCAGCGCCGACTTCAGGTAGATGGTGCCGCTGACATCAAACACGATGGTGCGCGGCCCGGGCTGGGAGTTGGCCCAGCGCAGCGAGCCTTCGCCCGAGTCGTTGAGGTTAGTCACATGATAGACCTTGCCGCCGCGCCCGCCCGTGGTGTAGCGCCCGAAGCCCTCTGCGCCGGGAAAGGCCGGTGTCTTCTCTGTCTGCGCCTCAGCCGCCGCTAACCACAGGGCTGCGCTCAGGATGAGCATTGAACGAAGTTTCATGTCTTCCGCTGCTTTCCGTGTGTTAGTTTATCTGCACTGTCAGTGTCTGCAAGTCGCGCTCGGCACTCGATGCACCCACCTTCAGCTCGTAGGCACCGGGAATGACACGCATGGTGTTCGTCTGTTCATCCCAGCACTCGAAGCGCTCGCGCGGCAGGCTGATTTCCACCGTCTGCTGCTCGCCGCTCTTCAGGTTGACACGCGCATAGCCGCGGAGTGTCTTGGCCGGCCCCTCTGTGTCGGCCGGGCGGCGCACGTAGACCTGCACAATCTCAGTGCCTTCGCGCTTGCCGGTGTTCTTCACGCTGACACTCACCTTGCCGTCTTTGTAGCTCGGCTTGCCGTACTTGAAAGTCGTGTAGCTCAGGCCGTAGCCGAAGGGATAGAGCGGCTCGCCGCGGAAGTAGCGGTAGGTGCGGCCCGCCATGAGATAGTCATCGAAGGCAGGCAGCTGCGAATCGTCTTTATAGAACGTGACAGCCAGCTTGCCGCTGGGGTTATAGTCACCGAACAGCACATCGGCCAGCGCGTGGCCGCCCTGCTCGCCGGCGTACCAGGCTTGCAGAATGGCATCGCAGGTCTCAGTCTCGGGGGTCAGTGCCACGGCCGAGCCGCTGCAGTTGACCAGCACCACCTTCTTGCCCGCTTCGTGCAGGGCCTTCAGAATGTCGCGCTGCACCTGCGGCAGCTCTATCGACGTGCGGTCACCATCATCAAATCCCGGCTCGCGCACCCGCGCCTGCTCTTTCTCCAGGTTGGGCGATATGCCGCCCACAAAGATGATGGTCTCAGCACCACGGGCCGCCTCGAGTATCTCGGCGATGGTATAGGTCTTCTCGCCCTTCTCTATCATCTGCAGGGTGGTGCTGCCATCGGCAGTCTCGGTCTGCTGGCCTATCTCCATGTCCTTGACGGTCATGCCGGTGATGCTGCATGCTGTCAGGTACTTCACCTGCCCCACCTTGGCCTGAATGCCCTCGAGCGGCGTGACCGTGTGCGAGGGCTGACCGAAGTAGATGCCCCAGAGCATGGTGGAGTCAGCGGCGTTGGGGCCCATGACCATCAGGCCACCGGCATCTTTCTTGAGCGGCAGGATGCCGTTGTTCTTCAGCAGCACCATCTGCTCGCGCCCCATCTCGCGGGCCAGCTGCTTGTGGGCCGGCGAGGCCACCACACTCATGGGTATCTGCGCCCAGCCGACCTCGCTGTCGCTGTCGAAGTTGCCCAGCTCGAAACGCCCCCTCAGCAGGCGGCGCACACTGACATCGACTTCGCTCTCCTTGATGTCGCCGCGGCTCACGGCCTCGGGCAGACTTCTGTAGACCGAGCCGCACTCCACATCTGTGCCGCTCAGTATGGCCCTGGCCGTGGCGGCGGCCGGGTCGGCCGACACTTCGTGGCGGCCGGGAACGTAGAAGTCGTTGACAGCACCGCAGTCACTCACCACCAGCCCCTTGAAGCCCCACTCCTGGCGCAGTATCTGGTTCAGCAGGCGGCTGGAGCCGCAGCAGGGGTCGCCCTCGAAGCGCTGATAGGCACACATGACCTGCTGCACCTGCCCATCTTGCACCAGTGCCTTGAAGGCCGGCAGATAGGTCTCCCAGAGGTCGCGGGCCGGCAAGCCCTCGACGTTGAAGCTGTGGCGCACCCGCTCAGGGCCGCTATGCACGGCGAAGTGCTTGGCACAGGCATGCAGCTTCAGGTACTTGTCGCTGCGGCGCGTGTCGAACTCCGACTGACCCTGCAGGCCGCGCACCACGCGCATGCCCATCTGTGCGTTCATGAAGGGGTCTTCGCCGTAGGTCTCCTGCCCACGCCCCCACCGCGGGTCGCGGAAGATGTTGATGTTCGGGGTCCAGAACGACAGGCAGCTGTACCTGGCCACCTTATCCTGCTGGCGCGCCAGCGTGTTCTTGGCGCGCGCTTCATCGCTGACGGCCACGTAGATGCGCTCAATCAGGTCATTGTCAAACGAGCAGGCCATGCCGATGCACGAGGGGAAGACGGTGGCCACACCGTTGCGCCCCACGCCGTGCAGCGCTTCCGACCACCAATCCCACTTGGGAATGCCCAGCCGGGGAATGGCGGGCGAGGTGTTCATCATCAGCTGTGTCTTCTCTTCCAGTGTCAGCCGCCCCAGCAGGTCTTCCACGCGCTGGTCGATGGGAAGCTGCGAGTTCTGGTAGGGCAACTGTTGTCCGTGGGCTGCCAGCGTGGCCGCCATGGCCAGACCGAGCAGCAGGGTCTTTTTTCTCATAGTCGTTGGTGTGGTTAATATTAATTGTTTTTATTGTCTGTCGGGTTTAGCCAAAGCGCCCGATGCGGCCATCGGGCAATAATCTGGCTACAAAGATACAAATAAACATTGGGAAAACAAAGCAAATTCAAAAAAACTTCTTAACTTTGCACCCCGAAACCGCTATGAAGATAGGAACCATTGACTTAGGCGAGCGCCCGCTGCTGCTCGCACCCATGGAAGACGTGACCGACATAGGCTTCCGCCGCCTGTGCAAGCGCTTCGGCGCGCGCATGGTCTACACTGAGTTCGTGTCGGCCGAGGCGCTCATACGCGATGTCAGCTCGACGGTCAGGAAGCTGGTCATCAGCGACGACGAGCGCCCCGTGGGCATACAGATATACGGCCGCGACACCGATGCCATGGTCGAGGCGGCCCGGATAGTCGAGCAGGCCGGCCCGGACCTGATAGACCTGAACTTCGGCTGCCCCGTGAAGAAGGTGGCGGGCAAGGGCGCGGGCGCGGGCATGCTACAGAACATTCCGAAGATGCTCGACATCACCCGCCGCGTGGTGCAGGCCGTCAGCCTGCCCGTTACGGCGAAGACCCGGCTGGGCTGGAATCACGAGCAGCTCATCATTACCGAGCTGGCCGAGCAGCTGCAGGACTGCGGCATACAGGCGCTGACCATACACGGCCGCACCCGCTCGCAGATGTACACCGGGCAGGCCGACTGGACCCTCATCGGCGAGGTCAGGCGCAACCCGCGCATACACATTCCCATCATCGGCAACGGCGACATTACCTCGCGCGAGGAGGCCGACCGCGCCTTCAGCCAGTATGGCGTAGACGGGGTCATGATAGGGCGCGCCACCTTCGGCTGCCCCTGGATTTTCAGCAGCCAGCAGCTGACCGCCGACCAGAAGATAGACATACTGGAAGAGCAGCTGCGCATCAACGTGGAGCGCATAGACGAGAAGCGCGGCATACTGCACACCCGCCGCCACCTGGCCGCCACGCCGCTGTTCAAGGGCATACCCAACTTCCGCCCCACCCGCATCAGCATGCTGCGCGCCGAGCGCATGGACGAGCTGATAGCCATTCTCGAGGACTGCCGCCAGCTGTTCAGAAGCTGATACGCGCGCGCGTATACATTCGCGCGTATATA
>JAFLSH010000068.1 GCA_022511055.1 Prevotella sp.
GTTTTGGGTGCAGGGTATCAGATAACCCCACACCCTCCCCAACACCCAGGGTGCAGATTGGGTGTTGGGCAAATTTCCTACCCTACACCCAAATTAGGTACAAATGACCACTGTAAATCAGATACTTACAATCATTGGGTGTCGGGGGTGTTGAGGGTGTAGCCGAAAAAATTTTCAGGCTATCATATATACGCGCGATGTGCGCGCGTGAAAACACGCCGATGCTTATGCCGAAGCAGGTGGTGGGCAGTTTTTTTGCATTTTCTGGGCAAAGAATTTGGAAAGTCGCTTGGAAAAGTGTAACTTTGCAACGAAAAGTCGCTTGGAAAAGTGTTGTAGTGAGCAAAAAAGTCGCTCGGAAAAGTGTGATATGTATAGAAGAAAGATAGAAAAGACGTTTCAGCAATGGAAGTCAAAAAGCAACCGTAAACCCCTGATTGTCAAAGGTTGCAGGCAATGCGGAAAGACCAGTTCCG
This sequence comes from Prevotella sp., assembly GCA_022511055.1. GTDB lineage: Bacteria > Bacteroidota > Bacteroidia > Bacteroidales > Bacteroidaceae > Prevotella. Next base: position 477 of record JAFLSH010000068.1, read on the forward strand.
TGCTTGATTTTGCGCATAAAAATTACCAGCATGTCATTTACCTGAACTTCCATGAACACAAGGAATACAAAACATTCTTTGCTGGGGCACTTGCCGTTGACACTCTGGTGCTGACAATCTCGGCAGGTATCAAGGGGGCGAAATTTGTCGCCGGCGAGACCTGCCTTGTGCTGGATGAAATACAGGAGTGCCCTAACGCCCGCTCCTCTTTGAAGTACTTCAAGCTCGATGGCCGTTATGATGTCATCTGTACCGGCTCGCTGCTTGGGGTCAACGGCTATAAAACAAAAGAAGAGTTGGCAGAGGAGGCGAGCGCCTCTATCCCTGTTGGCTTTGAGCAGACAGTGCCCATGTTTCCCATGGACTTCGAAGAATGGCTCTGGGCGAATGGTATTGAAGAGCAGCACATAGACTACCTGCGCGACTGTTTGCAGAAGGAAACACCCGTTAGCGAGGGGATACACCAGCGGATGCGCGAACTCCTCTTGCGCTATACCGTTGTCGGCGGCATGCCCGAAGCTGTTGCTGCCTTTCTTGAAACCGGCAACATGAACGATGTCCTGGAGGTGCAGCATGGCATCATTGACACCTATAAGGCTGACATGCTGAAATATGCGCGGCAAGAAGACAAGCCCCGCATCCGCGAGTGCTTCGACTCCATTCCGGCTCAGCTGGCCAAGGAGAACAAGAAATTCCAGTATGCAGTTATCCGCAAGGGAGCCCGCTCGAGCCAATATGCGGGAAGCCTGCAATGGATAGAGGATGCGGGCATCATTCAGCGCTGCCACAACACATCAATTACAGAACTTCCACTCAGCGGCAATGCCTTGACCGATATCTTCAAGGTCTATATGACAGACATCGGCTTGCTGGTAAGCATGCTGGAAGAAGGTACGGCCTGGAGCATACTTCAGGGAAATCTGCTGGCCTACAAGGGTGCCATTTTCGAGAATCTTGCCGCCGACATTCTGTGCAAGATGGGGCGCAAGCTCTATTATTTCCAGAAAGAGAGCGGCTTGGAGCTGGATTTCCTGATACGCTACAAAGGAGAGTGCTGTCCTTTGGAGTGCAAAGCCCGTAGCGGCAACTCAAAGTCGTTGCAGACCGTCTTGAAGCACCCGGAGCATTACCACGTCTTCCATGCCCTGAAAGTGGGCGACTATAACGTTGGCCGTAACGGGTCTTTGCTCACCCTGCCGTTCTATATGCTTTTTCTGCTTTCGGAACAATAGTCTGGCCGCGGGCTGCCCATTGCCGCCACTCACCCTCGGTCGCTGTTAATCAGTTCCAGGAGCTTGTCGACCGCCTCGTCTTCGGGAATGTTTTTCAAGACACACTCCTTCTGGCGGTAGAGCGATATCTTGCCGCGGCCTGCACCGACATAGCCGTAGTCGGCATCGGCCATTTCGCCGGGGCCGTTCACAATGCAGCCCATGATGCCTATCTTCAGCCCGACAAGGTGGGTCGTAGCAGCCTTGATGCGGGCAATGGTCTGCTGAAGGTTGTAGAGTGTGCGGCCGCAGCCGGGGCAGGAGATGTATTCGGTCTTGGTGAACTTGATGCGGGCGGCCTGCAAGATGGCATCGGCCAGCTCGGTCAGCCGTGCGCCGTGCGCCGTGTCCTCAGGGCACTGGCCTGCCAGCGGCGAGCCGGGTGCCAGCCGTATTTCCAGCTTCGTGGCCTTGCGGTCTATGAGCAGTGCGCCCACAGCCATGGCTGCCTTCAGCTGCAGGGTCTCCCAGTCGGGGGCATCCAGTGTCAGGCTGATGGTGTCGTCGTTGATGCCGGCCTCGGCCTCGTGCCGCAGCCGGGTGCATTCGTCTGTCAGGCCGACCAGCAGTCGGGCCACGGGTATTTCGCACTCGGGCTCTTCGGAGAGTGAGACACGGATGGTGTCGCCAATGCCCTCGGTGAGCAGCGCGCCGATGCCCACGGCGCTCTTGATGCGCCCGTCTTCGCCCTCGCCGGCCTCGGTCACGCCCAGGTGCAGGGGGTAGTGCATGTCTTCGCGGTCCATGGTCGCCACCAGCAGGCGCACGGTGGTCACCATGACCACGGTGTTGGAAGCCTTGATGCTGATGACCACGTCGTCGAACTGCTCGCGGCGGAAGATGCGCAGAAACTCCATGCAGCTCTCGACTATGCCCTCGGGCGTGTCGCCGTAGCGTGACATGATGCGGTCGGAGAGCGAGCCGTGGTTTACGCCGATGCGCACGGCCGTGTGGTGCTGCTTGCAGATGTTGATGAATGGCACGAGCTTGCGCTCTATCTTCTGCAGCTCGGCGGCATACTCCTCATCGGTGTATTCCAGGTGGCGGAACGTGCGGCCCGGGTCCACGTAGTTGCCCGGGTTGATGCGCACCTTCTCGCAGTAGCGGGCGGCCAGGTCGGCCACGTGGGCCGTGAAATGCACGTCGGCCACCAGCGGTGCCTGGTAGCCATCCTCCCTGAGCCGCGCCGAGATGTGCTTCATGTTCTCGGCCTCGCGCGTGCCCTGCGTGGTGAATCGCACCAGCTCGCCGCCGGCATCAATGATGCGCTTGGCCTGCGCCACCGAGGCTTCGGTGTCGTTGGTGTCTGTGGTGGCCATCGACTGAATGCGTATGGGGTTGCTGCCGCCAATGGCTATGCCGCCCACACGGCACACGCTGCTAATTCGTCTTGTAGTCATACTGCACGGTCTGGAGTTCCTTGTTGGCCTTCTCTATCTTGTCCTTCAGCGAAGCCTTGTAGGCTTGCAGGCGCTGGGCGAGCGGCTCGTCGCTTAGTGCCAGCATCTCAACGGCCAGTATGGCGGCGTTCTGCGCACCGTTCACGCCGACCGTGGCCACGGGAATGCCCGGCGGCATCTGGATGATGGAGAGCATGGCATCGAGCCCGTCGAGCATGCCCTTGATGGGAACGCCGATAACGGGCAGGGTGGTGCTGGCGGCAATGACTCCGGGCAGGGCGGCGGCCATGCCGGCACCGGCAATGATGACCCGCAGGCCGCGCTCGCGCGCCGTGCGCGCAAACTGCTCCACGGCATCGGGCGTGCGGTGGGCCGACAGGGCGTTGACTTCAAAGGGCACCTGCAGCTCGTCGAGCAGCTTGCAGGCTTTCTCCATAACGGGCAGGTCGCTGGTGCTGCCCATGATAATGCTGACTAATGGTTTCATAAAACTGTCTATGAGGTTAAAAACTGAATTCGCGTAACGGGGCCGGCACTACAGCTTGAGTATGCCGATGAAGGCACAGGCGAAGCCGACAAGAAAGCCCACCACCACCTGTGCCAGCGAGTGCTGGCGCAGAATCATGCGGCTGGTGCCCAGAATGCCGGCCAGGAAAATGACCAGGCAGAACCACCAGAGCGGATTGAAGCGGAACACCTCGGAGAAGATGAACAGCGCGCCGGCCACGCCGCCGATGGCGGCCGTGTGGGTGGAGATTTTCCACCAGATGTTAATGGCGGCGCAGACCATCTGTATGACCAGGGCGGCAATGACTATGCTGCCGATGAAGTGGGGAATGTGCATCAGCTCCATGGCGTAGACACACATCAGGTAGCACAGAATGCTGATGGTGTAGGGCACTATGCGCCGCTCCTTCTTGCCCAGGTCTATGAGCGACCAGCCGTGGTAGCGGCGGTAGAAGTGTATGAGCAGGGTGGGCATCAGGATAGTGAAGAAGTAGACCACGGCCAAGACCATGAACTTGTAGCTGCTGGGATAGCGGTTCAGGAAGGTCATGTAGAGCAAGACCACCATGCCCAGCAGGGGCAGGTAGAACGGGGTGAACAACATGCTCACCACGCGGGCCGTCAGTATGATTTGCTTTTCACGAGTCATTCTCTCTCTGTTTTGTTTGTCGTTGGGTCAGGTAAATCAGTGTGTCTCCTCAGTGTCTCCGCAGCCGCGCCACGGGAATGCCTAACTGCTCGCGGTACTTGGCCACCGTGCGGCGGGCAATGGTGTAGCCCTCCTTGGCCAGCATGGCCTTCAGGGCATCATCGCTCAGCGGGCGCTGCTTGTCCTCGGCCTCTATGAAGTCGCGCAGCTTGGCCTTGATGGTGCGGGTCGACAGCTCCTCGCCGCTCTGTGTCACGTAGCTGTCGCTGAAGAAGTGGCGCAGGGGGAAAGTGCCCCACTGGGTCAGCGCATATTTGGAGTTGCTCACCCGCGAGATGGTCGACAGGTCAAGTCCCGTCTTCTCGGCCACGTCTTTCAGTATCATGGGGCGCAGCGAAGCCTCATCGCCGTCGACAAAGAACTGGTGCTGCAGCTGGATAATGGCCTGCATGGTCAGCATCAGGGTGCGGCGGCGCATGCGGATGGCCTCAATGAAGTTCTGCGCCGCGTCGACCTTCTTCTTGATGTAGAGCAGCGCCTCCTTCGTCTGCCGGCTCAGGTTGTCGCGGTTTTGCTGGTACTCCTTCATCGAGTCCAGGAAAGACTGCGAGACGGTCAGCTCGGGAATCTCGCCGTTGTTGAGCGTAAATGTCACCGTGCCGTCTTCTTGCGTGTCGACAATGAAGTCGGGCGTTATCTGCTGCAGGCTGCGCCCCACGGTCTCGCCCATCGAGGCGCCGGGCTTGGGATTCAGCCGCCGCAGCTCGCCGAAGAGTGTCTGCGCCTGCAAGTCGCTGAGCCTGAGCGCCTGCTGAATGCGGTCCCAGTGCTTCTTGGTGAAGGCTTCGAAGTAGTCGCTCACCACCCGTGTCATCAGCTGCTTCAGGGTCGACTCCTCGCGGCGGGCTATCTGTAGCAGCAGGCACTCTTGCAGCGAGCGCGCGCCAATGCCCGGCGGGTCCAGCTCCTGCAGCATGCCAAGCACCCGCTCAATCTCGGCCACGGGGGCGTTCACGTTGCGGTAGATGGCCAGCTCGTCGTTCAGCTGTGAGAGGTCTTTGCGCAGCAGACCGTCATCATCGAGCGAGCCGATGATATATTCCATGATATTGCGCTCGTAGTCGGTCAGCGATAGCAGCCCCATCTGCTCCATCAGCTGGTCGTAGAACGAGACCGACTCGCCGTAGACCATCTCTTCGCGCTCCTCGCCGCCGTTGCCGCTTGCGGAATAGACAGGCAGCTCCTCGTCATCGCGCCCCAGCCCCACCAGGGCGTTGTCGAGCGCCTCCTGCTGTTCCTCGCGCTCACGCTGCGAGTCGTAGTCCTCAGCTTCAGGCGGCGCGTCTGTGGAGTCCTGGTCGTCAGGGAATTCCGGGCTGTCGAACACGTCAGGCTCGTCTTCCGACACGACCAGCGCCGGGTTGTCATCCATCTCGGTGGTGATGCGCTCGGCCAGCCCCATGATGGGCAGCTCCACGAGCTGGGCATGCAGCAGCTGTTGCTGTGTGAAGCTCTGGCCGAGTTTCTGCTCCTGTTTCTGCTCCTGTATGTTTCGTTGTCCTTGCGGCATGGTGGCTTATTTGTAGTATTCTATCAGTTGGCTGGCAAAAGAGGCTAAACTCTCGGTGCTGGCATTGCCGAAGCGCTGCCACACCTGCTGGCACGGCAGCAGCAGGGGGCTGAAGGTCACATCGCGGCAGTTCAGGTAGGGGTCGCAGTGCTGGAACACATCCATCACCTCGGCCACTTCGCCGGCGCTCACCTTGAGCAGCCGCGCCAGCTCCTGTACTTCGGGCGTTTCTGGCACCATGGTGATGGTGGTCAGGCGGAAATAGAGGTCGAGAATCAGTATGAGTGCCGCGGGAGTCAGCCGTGGCGCTTCATCGAGCGGCTTGAAGTCGCGCTCGAAGGTCTCGTTCACCTCTACCCCCTCATAGAACGCCTCGGCATGGCCGAAGCCCTTCATCTCGCGCAGCAGCCTCACTGCGCGTGCAAGGCGGCGCGGGCTGTCGCTGTAGCTCTGCCAGATGCGCTCGATGCGTGGCGTTTCCAGGTTGGCAATCTCACACATCTTGCTGAACAAGGCTTGCGGCGGAATGTGCAGCTCCAGACTTAGGTCAACCATGTCACGGCTGTAGAGCGGCTTGATGCCAACGGGCTTGCGCAGGTAAGTCTGCATCAGCAGCAGCCAGTAGTCGTCTTGCCATTTTGCGATTTTTGCCATGTCTTATCCTAAATTGTGCTGCAAAGATATAAAATTATTATGAACCATAAAGCACGAATACTTATAAAAAAACAAAAACATGGGCAATAAATAGGTAATGAACGGAAATATTTTAGTATCTTTGCACCCGAAAACAGCTAAAATAGCATGAGAACCATCATCCTGACCATTTTCGCTGTCTGTCTCGTGATGCCATCATGGAGCCAGACGGCCAAGGAGGAAATAAAGAAAAATGCCTGTCTGTCGGCCAGCAACTTCCTGGCCTATCCAGGGCCGCAGAAGGCGCTGACTCCCGCCCCGAAGGGGCTGAAGCCATTCTATATCAGCCATTATGGTCGCCACGGCTCGCGCTACATGACCAGCCGCCGCGACTATGACTATGCGTACTTTGCGCTGCAGCGCGCCGACAGCTTAGGCAAGCTGACCGAACTGGGGAAAGATGTGCTGCACCGGCTGGCCCTGATACGCGATGAGACTGAGGGGCGGTTTGGCGAGCTGACACCGCTGGGCGCAAGGCAGCACAAGGAGATAGCCCGGCGTATGTTTGAGCGCTTTCCAGAGGTGTTTGCCGATGGCGCCACCGTTGATGCGAGGAGTACGGTGGTCATTCGCTGCATTCTCTCCATGAGCAACGCCCTGCACCAGCTGCTGGCCCTGAACCCGAAGCTGAAGGTCAGCCAAGATGCCAGTGTCAGCGATATGTACTACATGAATCAGGAAGACAAGGAGCTTTGGGCGGGCAAGACCGTGCCTGCTGCCGCCTATCCATACGATGATTTCTGCCGCCGCCATGACCGCTCCGCCGGCCTGATGGCACGGCTGTTCAACGACACGGCATACGTCAACCACCGTGTCAATGCCACCCGGCTGAACAGCTGTCTGTTCACGGTGGCATCGAATGTGCAGAACACGGAACTGCGCAAACGGCTGACTTTCTATGACATCTACACCGATGAAGAGCTTTACCACAACTGGCTGATAGACAATGCCCGCTCATACATCGGCTATGGCGGCTCAAAGCTGACACAGTCGTTGCAGCCCTTCTCGCAGCGAAACCTGCTGCGGCGCATCATTGAAGAGGCCGACAGCTGCATCAAGTTGGGGCAGCCCTGCGCCTCGCTCCGCTTCGGCCACGAGACTATCGTCATGCCGCTGGTCTGCCTGCTGGGGCTCAACAACTTCGACCTGCAGATGGATGACCTGGAGCAGCTGGACCGCAAGGGCTGGCGCAACTACCGCATTTTCCCCATGGCGGCCAACCTGCAGTTTGTGTTCTACCGCAAGGATGCGCAGGACACAGACGTGATGGTCAAGGTGCTGCTGAATGAAGATGAGGCCAAGCTGCCCATCAAGAGCAACATGGAGCCCTACTACCGCTGGCGCGACTTGCGCGACTACTATCTCAAGAAACTTGCCGAATATCAAGACTGACAAGTATTCATTGCCAATGCTTCAAACCCGTAAAACCTAAAATCCCCCTTATAGACCCATGATACGACTGAAAACTATCGGCGCGCTTGCCGCCACCATGATTTGCCTGTCTGCCACTGCCCAGGACACCGGGCGGACTGCCTCGGCCAGCCTCTACCTGACCCCGTTTGCCAAGGCTGATGTCAATATGCCATTCTCGGTAGTGGCCGAAGGCCGCCGCTTTCAGCCTGTCTGGGGGCTGGATATGGCATGGGAAGATGCCAACAATGTCCGCAAGGGCATCAACCACATGGGTGTGCGCAACGTAGGCATCGGCCGCACTTCGTTCCGCACCCAGGCCGCAATGAAAGATGAGACCACGCTGGCCACCGACCACATTACCCACCTGCGCAACCGCTCCAGTGCCTTCGACCTGGTCAGCGACACGCTGCCGCTGATTATGAACAGCGACTGCGGTGCGGGCACTGCCACTTACTACAGCACGAATGGGCGCGCCAACATCGACCACTGGTGCCAGATGCTCGATGCCCACGTGGCATGGATGCAGCAGAACACCCGCCACCCTATTCTCGGCGTGTCTCCCTTCAACGAGCCCGACTTCTCTGTCGAGCAGGGGCAGAAGACCGATTTCCGCGATATAGCCAAGAAGCTCAAGGCGGAATATCCGCGCTTCGACACGCTGGTCATTACCGGCGGCAACACGCTGAACTGCGATGAGGCGCTGCCCTGGTACACCCCCATGAAAGACTACATGGACTGGGGCAACACCCACCAGCTGGCAGGCTCGTTTGACAGCTATGCCAACTTCTACCAGCAGCTGGCGGCCGACGGCAAGGTGGGCATGAACGATGAGATGCACAACGTGGCCGAGACGATGGTGGGTCTGGAATATGGCATGACCGTGGGCATCTGGTGGGGCTACGTTACCCGCGCCCGCGGCGAACTGTGCGACATCAGCAACCACGGCACGCGGCTGGCCTACAGCGAACACCGCCCCAACTGGTGCGCCGCCTCCGTGTGGCGGCACGATGAGACGGGCCAGGTGAAGGCTTTCCTCGGCCAGTCTGAGCGGCAGGGCTGCACAACCAGCTTCCTCTTGGCAAGTACCGACCGCGAGGTCTACTTCGACGGTCAGGGCCCCATGCGCCACATGCTGATGGAGATACCCGGCGGCAAGCCCGGCGAATATGCGACCAAGAACCATCCCAATGCCGAGCGGGTCATTGATGTCTGCTGGGGAGCAGACGTGCCTCCCTTCCCCATCGACGGCACTTACAAGGTCATGAACAAGGCCACGCTCAGCGTGATAGCCGAATACGGCACAGACGGCGGCAACACGAACATCAGCCAGATGAAGTACTCCGGGCAGAAGACGCAGCAGTGGCGGGTCAGCCCTGTCGACACGCGCATCGGCGGCGACTACAGCTTCTACGACCTGCAGTCAGTCAACGACAGCAAGCATCTGGATGTCATGAACTATTCGCTCCAGAGCGGCGCCAATGTCATTGCCTACGGCAACGCCTCTCCATCCAGCAACCAGCAGTGGTACTTAGAGTATGCGGGCGACGGCTACTACTACATTCGCAACCGCGAGAGCGCGCTCTACCTCTCCGTAGTATCTTCCAGCAAGAACAACGGCACGAACATTGTGCAGCAGACGTTGCAGAGCGGCGAGGCTGCGCGCGACCGCCAGCTCTGGCGATTCCTGCCGCTGGAGGCCGAGTGCGAGCTGGAAGCCCCCGCCACGCCCGCCGGCCTGACCGCCACGCCCGGCACGGCCTCAGTGCGGCTGCAGTGGGAGCCCAACGCCGAGGAAGACCTTGACGGCTACATGCTGCTGCGCGCCGAGCAGGGCACTGACGACTGGAACACCATAGCCCGCAGGCTGACCGGCACGGCATACATAGACAACACCTGCCGGCAGGGCCGCCAATACGAATACCGGCTGAAGGCCATCGACCGCAGCTGCAACCAATCGCAACCCTGCGAGCCTGTCAGCTGCGCCCCGACAGCCGCGCCTGCCCTGATAGCCCACTGGGATTTCGAGCAGGATGCACTGGACCAGACTGAAAACCAGTTTGACATGGCTGCCTACGGCTCGCCCACCTACAACTCCATGCAGCACCAGTCGGGCGGCTACTCGCTCTATCTCGACGGCTCGAACAAGTTCATGCAGCTGCCCTACGAGGTGGCCAGCACCGATGAGCTGACCGTGGCCATGTGGGTCAACTGGCGCAGCAGCTCGGCCGAGCAGCAGCGCCTCTTCGACTTCGGCAACGGCGAGCAGCAGGGCTTCTACCTGACACCGGCCGAAGGACAGCGCATGCGCTTTGTCATTACCAACGGCGAGGAGCAGCAGACCGTTGAGGCACCCAAGCTGTCGACCATGCGGTGGCGGCACGTGGCAGTCACCATCGGCAGCGACCGCACGGTCATCTACGTTGACGGCGAGGAGGCCGGCAGCTCCGCCGGCAGCACGCTCCGCCCCTCAGACATTGGGCCTACGCTCAACTACATAGGCCGCGGACAGGCACAGACCATTCCGATGCTGAAAGCCTATCTCGATGACGTGCGCATCTACAACTACGCCCTGACCGCCGACGAGGTGATGCAGCTGGCCGCCAGCGAGGCTGACGGCATCAGCCGCCCCAGCCTGCCTGCCGACCCGGCTCAGCCGACCGTCTACGGCATTGACGGCCAGCAGCGCCGCCAGGCCGCCAAGGGCATCAACTTGATACGCCACGCCGACGGCACGGTGCAGAAGGTTATCCGATAAAAAAAGACACCCCACACAGCGAAATGAGCAAGAAATGGCAGGCGCACGGCGCCATCTTCATGGCCAACGCCATCTTTGGCCTCGGCGTACCCGTAACCAAGCTGCTGCTCACCGACTGGGTCACGCCCATGGGCTACATGGCCAGCCGCAGCCTTGGTGCCTGTTTGGTCTTCTGGCTCATAGCCGCCTTCATGCCCAAGGAGCGTGTCGAGCGGCGCGACCTTGTCACCATACTGCTGGGCGGACTCATGGGCTTTGTCATCTCGCAGACACTCACCGCCTGGGCGCTCGACTACACCAGCCCCGTCTACTTCTCGCTCATTGCCACGCTGACCCCTGTGGCGGTCATGCTCTGCGCCGCACTTTTCATCGGCGAGAAGGTCACGCCGCTGAAATCGCTCGGCGTGCTGCTCGGCATTGGCGGCGCGGTGCTGATGGTACTCATGAGCCAGTCGTTAGGCTCTGGCAGCAACGACCTGCTGGGCATTCTGCTGGCCCTGCTCAGTGTGCTGACCTGGGCCGTCTACCTGATAATCACCCGCAAGGTGGCCGAGAAATACACGCCAGTCACGCAGATGAAGTACGTGTTTCTCATCTCCGCCATAGTCACCGTGCCGCTGGCTCTGCCCGAGCTGTCGGCCAATGCCCTCTACACGGCGCAGTGGGGCTGGGATGGCGCACTCGAGATGGCCTTCATTGTGCTTTGTGCCACGGCTCTTGGCTATTTTCTCATACCCTTTGCCATGCGCCACTTGCAGGCCACCACGGTCAGTGTCTACACCAACCTGCAGCCCATGGTTGCCTCATTCGTGGCCATACTCATCGGGCAGGATGTGCTGACCTGGGATAAGCCCGTGGCCGCCGCGCTCGTGCTGCTTAGTGCATACATTGTCACCGTGGTGACGGCAAAAGACGAGAAGGGATGAGGAGTTGTCGCTCCCATCGCCGCCGTGAGAGCTATTGGTAGTTTCTGGTGTTTCTTTGTAATCCCTGTGAAATAAGCAAGAAATACCCCCAAAAACGCCATGACTTTTTGGAAAAAAGCGGCACTTTAGGAAAATTACTCCGTGAGTTTTGCCCAAAACTCACGGAGTAATTTCCGAAACTCCCATACTATTTCCCGAAACTCGCCGCGGTTCAGCCGGGATTTTGCCGCTCGGCTTTGCCGCTTGCCT
>JAFLSH010000069.1 GCA_022511055.1 Prevotella sp.
TGCCCAAAACTCACGGAGTAATTTTTCTAAAGTGCCGCTTTTTTCCCGAAACTCATGGAGTTTTTGGGCAAAAAGTGCTGAGTTTTGGGTCGAAAAGTGCTGGGCTTTCTCGGATAATCGGTTGATTTTTCTTACAGAAAGGGAGAGGGCTGGGTGGTATAAAGGGCGAGGGCGACGAAAAGGCACTCCGTGGCGAAGCTGATGGCGAGGGCGGTATGCAGGTCGGCAGCGGTGAGCGCCCGCGGGGTGTCGCCGATGTAGGGCTTGTCGACTCTCTCGCCGAAATAGTCGTGCGCACCGCCGAAACGGCAGCCGAGAATACCCGCTAAAGCGGCCTCTGGCCAGCCGCTGTTGGGCGAGGCGTGTCTGGAACCATAGGTGGTCACGAAGCGGATAAGGGCGGTTAGGGTCGGGCGGGGCATGAGATGGTTGGAACGGGGCGTGAGATGGTCAGGGTGAGGTGTGAGATGGGCGGAACGGGGCGTGAGATGGTCAGAGTGAGGCGTGAGCCGGGCGTACACCCAGCCGACCAGCACCATGGCGAGGGCGGTGAGCCGCGCCGGAAGGTAGTTTGCCAGGTCGTCTATGTGCGCCGCCCAGCAGCCGAAGTCCTTGTAGCGCGCCGAGCGGTAGCCAATCATGGAGTCGAGTGTGTTCACCATCTTGTAGGCCAGCATGCCGGGCACACCGAGCAGGCAGAGCCAGAAGAGTGGGGCGATGACTCCGTCAGACAGGTTTTCGGCCAGTGTCTCCAGCGCCGCCGTGCGTATCTCGTTGGCAGACAGGCTGCCGGTGTCGCGCCCCACAATGCGGGCCACTTGCCTACGCCCGTCTTCCAGGCTGCGGTCCACTGCCTCGAAGACCATGGTGACTTCGCGGCGCAGGGTCGTGCCTGCCAGACAGTAGAAGATGAGCAGGGCCTGCACGGCAGTGCCTATGTGGCAGGGGTAGGCGGGTCGCAAGAGGGCGGTGGCAAGGCTGAAGGTCAGTGCGATGCTCGCCACGGCCAGTATGGCGCCTTTGGCCTTGCGGCGGCTGCCCCTGTTGAGCTTCCGCTCCCAGAAGGCTATCCACCGGCCAAACCACACGACCGGGTGGGGCAGGCGCGCGGGGTCGCCGAGCGCCAGGTCGAGCAGCCAGCCCAGGAGCAGGGCGAGGGGCGGGAGTTGTTCGGCGGTCAGTGTCATGTCCGTTGCGGGTGTTTGTGGCTGCCGGCTGCCAAGCAGCTGAGCAGGGCTGCCGTCAGCAGGTCGTTCTCGGCAGGTGTCTGCACGGCTATGCGGAAGTAGTGGCCGTCAAGTCCTGCGAAGTTAGAGGCATCGCGTATGAGTATGCCGTCGTGGCGGGCCAGATGCTCCTTCAGGCGGTGTGCGCTGCCGTCTTTCAGCCGGCAGAGCAAGATGTGCGTGTCTGAGGGCATGGTCTCCACCATGCCCGATGCGGCAAGGGTGCGGCTCACGCGCTCGCGCTCTTGCAGCAGTGTGTCTACGGGCAGGGTGTAGTCGGCCTTGTGGGCCAGCAGGTACTCGCAGGCGTGTTGCGCCATGCTGTTCACCGCCCACGGCATGCGCCGGCTTCTCAGCCTGTCAATCAGGGGGCGGCTGCCGGTGACATAGCCCAGCCGCAGCCCCGGCACGGCAAACGCCTTGGTCATGGAGTGGAGCATCAGCACGTTTGGCTGGCTTGCCGCCTCGGCGGGGGTGACCACGGGTCGGCGCGTGAAGGGCGCGTAGCTGGCATCTATCACGAACAGGGTGTCGGCGTGGGCTCTCACGGCTTGCAGCACGGCTGCCTTGTCGCAGACCGTGCCCGTAGGGTTGTTGGGGTTGCACAGCCAGACCGTCTGGGCATCCCGCGGAATGCGGGCGAGGCTGTCGATGCAGACCAGGCGATGCTCGTGTATGCGGCAGGCATCGGCATATTCTGAGAAGGTGGGAGTGACAACGGCCGAGCGGCTGCGGCGGAAGGTTAGGGCCGTGAGATAGATGGCCTCCGTGGCTCCGCTGGTGACCAGCACCTCGCCGGGCTGCAGCCCCAGCGCCGCGGCAACGGCGCGTTCCGCACTGTGCGGCGCGGGCTCGGGGTAGCTGCCCACGCTTTCCAGTCGCCGTGCCAGGCAGGCAAAGAGCCCGCTGTGGTCGAAGTGGGCGTAGACATTCGAGCTGAAGTTTGCGCGAATGCCGGCATATCGGTGCAGGTCGTCTCCGTGTCCGTCAGTCATGGCTCATGATGGTGTAAAGCCGTTCCATGTCAATGTGGCGGCGCACGTGGTCGGCCAGCCGGTCGTACTGCTGCTCCTTGAACTCAAGGAGGCTGGGTGCCGGGCGCGCGGCCTGCGCGGCGGCGAAGGGTTTCAGAATGTGGTCTGTCACGGCGGCATTGTCGAGAAAGCCGTGTATGTAGGTGCCTATGCAGTTGCCCTTCTGCACCACCTGGTCGCGGGTGGTGCTGGTGCCCTGGTGTATCTCGTAGCCCCGGCATGTCGCGCCGTTGAACTCGAACTCCACCTGCCGCGTGGTCTTCTCCCGGCCCATGGTCGTGTCTATCGGCAGCAGCCCCAGGCCCGGCATTGTCTCTGCGCCGCCCTCTATGCCCTCGGGGTCGCTGACCGTCCGGCCCAGCATCTGGAATCCGCCGCAGATGCCTATCACCGTCTTGCCGTCGCGGTGGGCGCGTATGATGGCTGCCGCCATGCCGCCGCGGCGCAGGTGGTAGAGGTCGTCGAGCGTGGCCTTCGTGCCCGGCAAGATGACAATGTCGGCCCGCTCAATGTCCGTGGGGTCGGTGGTGTAGAACAGGTTTACGCGCTCGTCGCGCTCCAGCACGTTGAAGTCGGTGAAGTTGCTGATGTGGCGCAGCAGCACCACCGCCACGTTCACCTTGCCCGCCGTCAGTGTGCGGTGCTTCTGGTGCAGCTGCACGTTGTCCTCCTCCTCAATGTAGATGTCGCGGAACATGGGCACTACGCCCAGCACGGGTACGCCGCACAGCTCCTCAATCATTCGCCGCCCGTCGTCGAAGAGCCTGATGTCGCCCCGGAACTTGTTGATGATAATGCCCTTTATCAGCCTGCGGTCCTCGGGTGTCTGCAGCATCACGCTGCCGTAGCATGAGGCAAAGACCCCGCCGCGGTCTATGTCTGCCACAATCAGCACGTCGGCGTTGGCATGGCGCGCCATGGGCATGTTCACAAGGTCGGTGTCGCGCAGGTTTATCTCAGAGATGCTGCCCGCGCCCTCCATGACCACGGGATTGTAGCGCCCGGCCAGTCTGTCGAAGGCCGCGTTCACGTTAGCGCGCAGTTCCTCGCGCCCCTCCTTGCGGAAGTATTCGCAGGCCGAGCGGTTGCCTATGGGTCTGCCGTTGAGTACCACCTGTGTCGTCAGGTCAGAGTTGGGCTTCAGCAGCAGCGGGTTCATGTCGGTGTGTGGGGCTATGCCGCAAGCCTCGGCCTGCACCGCCTGTGCGCGGCCTATCTCCAGCCCCTCGGGCGTGGCGTATGAGTTGAGCGCCATGTTCTGCGCCTTGAACGGGGCGGGGCGGTAGCCGTCTTGCAGGAATATGCGGCAGAGCGCGGCCGTGAGTACGCTCTTGCCAACGTCGCTGCCCGTGCCTGCGAGCATCAGCGGGTGCAGCCTGGTGACAGAATGATGCATAGTGACAGATAGAATACAGACTCGGTGATTATGAACACAGCCCCGCAGCAGTCGCCCGTGTAGCCCTGTATGCGGCGGTGCATGAGGGCAAACAGCAGCAGGCAGCAGAGGGCCGGCGCCACCAGGCAGAGGGCGAGCCGTGGCTCTCCGGCGGTGAGCAGGGCCATGGGCAGCAGCCCGATGGCCAGGCTCGCTAATTTCTCGCCGGCGGGTGTCCGGGCGTAGGCCATCCTGGTCTTGGCCTCCGTCTCCTTCCTTGCGTATGGCAGAAACCAGACAATGGTGGAGCTGAGACACTTGCAGGCGGCATCGGCGGCCACGAACATCAGCGGCGATAGGCCGCCGCGAAAAACCTCGGTCATGCTGTTCCACGTCAGCAGAAAGTAGAGCGCCAGCCCCACTACGCCGTATGTGCCAATGTGCGAGTCTTTCATAATCTCCAGTGTGCGCTGCCGCCCCGTGCCGCCGCCGAATCCGTCGCAGAAATCGGCAAACCCGTCTTCGTGCAAGGCTCCTGTCAGGAGTACCCTGCACGTCAGCGCCAGGGCAACGCCAGTGCCGGCGGAAAGTCCGCACGCCGCCGCGGCCGTGAACACCGCGGCCATGGCGCCGCCCGTGAGCCAGCCCGCCAGCCCCCACAGCGGCACGACCCGCTCGTAGTGCCGTCTCTCCAGGCTGGCCATGCGCCAGAAGGGCAGCCGCGTGAAGAAGGAGAGTGCGGCCAGTGTCCGCTTAAAAATATTTTGTAATGCTTGCATGCGTGAAGCTGTCCATCTCGTTCATCATGTTCACGGCCGAGACCACTATGGGGTAGGCGCAGATGGCGCCGGTGCCCTCGCCAAGCCGCATGCCGAGGCTGAGCAGGGGGCTGGCCCCCATGGCCTCGAGCATGAGCCGGTGGCCGCACTCGTCGCCGCAATGGCCGAACACGGCGTAGTCTGTCACGGCGGCATCGAGCCTTGAGGCGGCCAGCATGCAGGCGGTCATGATAAAGCCGTCTACCAGCACCGTCATCCGCAGCTCTGCGGCGCGGAGCATGCCGCCAATGGCGGCGGCCATCTCGAAGCCGGCAAAGTGGCGCAGCGTGTCCGCGAGGTCGGCATTGGGGGCAAGGGTCTGCCGGTATCGGTCGACAGCGGCCTTGAGTACCTCGTACTTGTGGCGAATGCCGGCGTTGTCAAGTCCGCTGCCCGCCCCCACGCACTGGTCGAGGGGAATGCCGAGCAGCAGGTGCATGAAGACACTCGAGGGAGAGGTGTTGCCGATGCCCATCTCGCCGAAGCTGATAACGTTGCAGCCCTCGGCATGGCAGGCTTCTGCCTGCTCCGCCCCAACGGCGAGCGCCCTGTTCCATGCCTCGCGGCTCATGGCGGCGCGGTGCAGGAAGTTGTGTGTGCCGTGGGCTATCTTGCGGTCTATGATTTGCGGGTAGCGCGCGTGGTCGAAGTCGTAGTCCACCCCGGTGTCCACTATGCGCAGGCTGAAACCGTGCTGCCGGCAGAACATGTTCACGCCGCCGCCGCCCCGGCAGTAGTTCATCATCTGCTGCCATGTCACCTCGCGCGGAGACATGGAGACCCCTTCGCGCTCTATGCCGTGGTCGCCGCCGAAGAGTACGTGGCAGGGGTGGGAGAGGCGCGGCGAGAGCGTGTCTTGTATCAGGCATATCTGCAAGGCAAGGCTCTCAAGCCTGCCGAGCGAGCCCTTGGGCTTGCCCAGGTTGTCTATCTTGTCCTGAATCTGCGCTGTCAGCGCCTTGTTGGTCGTCTGTATCATTGCCAGTGTGTGTCATTTAATCTTAATGCTTATGCCCGAGACCATCAGCACCACCTCATCGGCCTTTGCCGCCACGAACTGGTTGAGCCAGCCGAGCAGGTCGGTGAAGCGCCTCTGCACGGCGTTGTCGCTCGTGCCGCACAGCCCTATCTCGTTGGTCACAAAGATGAAGGTGGCATCTTGCCGCGTAAACCGCTCGAACTCAGCCTTCATCTCGTCGAGTATGGTGTTCACATCGGGCAGGCTGTCGCCGTGTTCCATGGCCTGCCGGTAGAAGTGGTTGGTGGCCCATAGCGTGCAGCAGTCTATCAGCACCACGCGGCCTGACACGTTGTGCCTGCTCAGCTGGAACTCCTCCTCAATGGTGGTCCACTCAGCGCCGCGCCGCTCGCGGTGAATGCGCACCCGCTCGCGGAACTCGTCATCCCAGACATGGGCGGTGGCCAGATAGACCGGGTGGTCTGACAGTGACAGTGCCAGCCGCTCCGCGTAGGAGCTTTTGCCTGACCGCTGCCCGCCCGTTATCAGTATTATTTTCATTTACTCTGTTTTTTTATTTCCGCACCCATGTCGTGTCCGCTACGCCGGCATCTTTGTTGAGTTTCCTTGCCAGCACAAAGAAGTAGTCGCTGAGCCTGTTCATGTAGGCAGTCAGGTTTTCGTCAACGGCAGCCCCAGTCTCTGCAAGGCGCAGTATGCAGCGCTCCGCGCGGCGGCAGGCCGTGCGGCAGACGTGGGCGTAGGCGGCGGCGCGGCAGCCCCCGGGAAGAATGAACAGGCGCAGCTTCGGGAGCGCTTCTTGCAGGCGGTCTATCTCCTGTTCCATTTCCGCCACCATGCCGGCGGTCATCACGTTGCCCTCTCGTATGTCCTTCTGGCTGTTGTCGGTGGCCAGGTAGCCCCCGGCCACAAAGAGCCTTCCCTGCACGTTGAGCAGAAAGTCGCGGTCGGCCGTGTCGGTGCAGTAGGTGATGAGTACGCCTATGTGTGAGTTCAGCTCGTCTACCGTGCCGTAGCTCTCCAGCCGCTCGCAGCACTTGCTCACCCGCTGGCCTCCCACGAGTGAGGTCTGGCCTTTGTCTCCTGTCTTGGTGTAAACTTTCATATTGTTGTCCGATGGTTAGAATTGTCTTTTCAGCATGATATAGATGATAACGGGCGCGCCGAAGACTGGTGTCACGGCGTTCAGGGGTATTATCAGGTTTTGCGGCATGGTGCAGATGATGTTGCACAGCAGCGCAATCACCGCTCCCGCCAGTATGGTTGCCGGCAGCAGCACCTTGTGGTCGGCCTCTTTGGTCATGAGCCTTGCCATGTGGGGCACGGCCAGCCCGATGAACGCCACCGGGCCGCAGAACGCCGTGGTGATGGCGGTCAGTATGCCCGTGGAAAGCAGTATGAGCATTCGCGTGTACTGCATGTTGAAGCCCAGGTTCATGGCGTAGTTGTCGCCGAGCAGTATGGCGTTGAGGGGCTTTATCAGCAGCAGCGCCATCAGCAGCCCTGCCAGGCACAGGCCGCAGAACAGCGGCAGCTGGCCCGGGTTGACATTGCTGAAGCTGCCCATGCCCCAGTTGACATAGGTATGCACACTGTCGGCGTTGGCGAAGAAGTTGCACAGCGAGACCACTGACGAGGTGAGATAGCTCACCATGATGCCCAGTATGAGTATGGCCAGGCTGCTCTTGATGAATCTGCTGACAAACAGCAGCAGGGCTATCACCGCCATGGCGCCGCCAAACGCCGCCACCACCACGGCCACCTGCCCAACGAGCTGCAGGCCGGAGCCGCCTGCCGTGGGCGACACAATCACGCCCCCCGTTACGAGCATCACAATGGCTACGCCCAGCGCCGCCCCGTTGGTGATGCCGAGAATGGAAGGGCCGGCCAGCGGATTGTGGAAATAGGTTTGCAGCAGCAGCCCGGAAGCCGCCAGCGAGGCGCCGCAGAGCATGGCGGTGATGGCCTGCGGCAGCCTTGACTGCATGACAATGAACTCCCAGCTTGCCTTGCCCGCCTTGTCGCCCATGACTATGCGGAACACTTCGCCGGCGGGAATGTCTACCGACCCGCAGACCAGGTTGGCCACAAAGAGCAGGGCAATGGCCATGGCGAGAAAGGCTATCTGCAAACGGGCGTTCATGGCATTATTCCTTTAGCTTGGTAAAATACTTCAGCTGATAGTCTTTCAGCACCTCAGGGTGGAAAATCCTGATATACTCGCGTAGCAGCAGTTGGGGGTGGAACGGTGTCTCTTCATAGTAGGCCACGTTGACAAGATTGCAGCCGTACACGTTGTGCTTCTTGAAAGCCTCCATCTCGGCGTAGTTGCTCCATTCCTGTGCCAGCTGGGCGTATGTCAGCGGCACTTCCTGCCGGTACTTGAACAGCCAGAGGTCTGCGCCCTGCGCCCTGTCGAACACCTGTTCCGGGTCGTAGGGCACGCTGCCTATTGCCGGCTCGTTGCTGAACACGTAGTCTCCGCCGGCATCGGCCACCAGCATGCCTATGGTGCTGTTGGCCCCGGCCACGTGCCACGAAGAGCCGAACTTCTTGCCGCAGACCACCGTTGGCTTCTGCCTGATGTCTTTCACCATGTCTTTCAGCGCGTTGTAGTCGCTCTCGACCGCGGCAAACAGGCTGTCTGCCGCTTCGCGCCTGCCTACCAGCAGGCCGTAGAAGCGCATCCACTCGGCGCGCCCCAGCGGCCCTGTCTCCATGTAGTCGGCGCACTCAATGATGGGAATGCCCATGCTGCCCAGCTTGCCGTATGTGCCGCTGTTCTCGAAGGGTGACAGCAGTATGGCATCAGGTGCCAGGTCAATGATGCGCTCCATGTCGGGCGACTGGCTCATGCCGCAGTCCACGATTCTTCCGCTTGCAATGTCCTTGCGTATCTTCTCGAGATACATGTACTGCTGGTCGCACAGGCCGCTGATGGCACCGTAAGCCCCGAGTTCGTCAATGAGGCTCACGTGTACGGAGGTGTAGAAGAGCGAGCGGGCCAGCGGGGTGCGTATGATTTCGCCTTGCGGAAGGCTGTCGGGCAGCTCCCGCTCCTTTGGCACGAGTACGTAGCTGTGGAGTATCTTGGTGGTGTCCCACGGGTTTTTGATTTGTGCCAGCACAAAGCCCTCGCCCTGCTGCATGGTGAGCAGACGGGCGTATCTCATCTCTATGCTGGTGGCGTTTTCCAAAACCGTAGCTGTGCCGCCACCCTTGCACGCGACAAGGATTGGCAGCACAGCTGTCAGCAAGAGAGATGTCAGGCAGTTCAGTCTCATGGCTTACTGCTGTACGTATTCCACGCTGGCGTTTGGTATGACATAGCCCGCTCCCACGCCGCAGTCGAACTCGCCCTGCTTCTCGCCTTTCCCGTTGTAGATGACACAGTAGCCCTCTGCCTTGTAGTCAGCATAGCCTGAGCTGCCCATGTTGTAGGAAGTGATGTACACATACCCTTTCACCGGGTCTACGGAAATCTTGCCCGGATATTTGATGTCGCTGCCATCGCAGAAGCTGGCCGGTATGTTGACTTCCGTGTCATACACCTTGTACGTTGGCTCGGTGGTTGGGTTGGTGTATGGGGCGTTAATCATGAACACCTTCGTTCCGCTGACCGCCATCTCCGTGGCATCTGCGCATTTGGTCACCTTGCCGTTTGACAGCTCGAACACGCCTGCCCCCACTTGGTTCCAGTTCTCATCGTACTGGCCGGAGTCGAGAACGAACATGCGCCTGTTGGCAATCTTGATGTCGACGGGGTTGTTCAGCAGGTCGTCTGTGAAGGTCACGCTCTCTTTCGTGGCGAGGCTGATGACCGATATCGATGGGAAGGCATTCTCCTGTTTGCCCTGGCCGTAGTTCGAGTTGGCCACATAGAGAACGCCGTTCTCAATGGCCATTCCCTCAGAGTAGTCGCCGCTCTTGTAGGTTGTGGCGATGGTGTTCGTGAGGGTGTCGATGGCAACAACGGCGTTGCTGTAGGTCGACACGTACACGAAGCCGTAGCCTGCCACGGCCTGCCGCGGCGTTGCGGCCTTGCCGTTCACCTCTACCTTGATGTTCTCTACCTTCTTCAGTGTCTTTCTGTCGGCCACGAACACCGTCTGCTCGCCGCTGCCCACGATGTATATCTTGCTGCCATAGACCACGGCGTGGTTGGGTGTCTCGCCAAGTGCTTCGCCGTTGGCCGCCTGGTACACCTTCTGTGCGGCGGCTGCCTGTGCGTAGTCATAGTAGGTCAGAGTGCCTTCGATGCCTCCCGACTTGTGGCCGCTGTTTACGACAAACACGCCGTCTGATGTGACTACGGGTTTCAGTCTGATGGTCTCTTCATCTTCGTTGCACGAAGTCAGGCTGCAGGCTGCCACGGCAGCCACTGCCAAGAGTGAAAAATACTGTTTCATTTTTTCTTTTTACTGTGTTTAATAATTAATATAACGTTAAATATGATATTTTATTGCCATCTGCCATGAACGCCCCGGCATGGGGTAGAAGCGCACAATCTCGTACTGCGTGTTGAAGATGTTCTTCAGGTCGAGGCGCAGGTCAAGGGCGCCCTTTCCGCACCTTATTGTCCGATACACTGTCATGCCGCAGTCGCTGTAGCCCTTGAGCATGGTAGTCGGGTAGTGTTCGTTGTTGGCCCAGCGGCTTGTGGCGAAGATGGCGTTGGCCGAGACGTTCACCCACGGGTTCTCCCATGCCGCCGAGAGCCCGCCGCTGTGTTCGGGCGTATAGGCTATCTGCTTGCCCCTGTGCGTGTCGCCCTCAGTGTCGTTGCGCACCCGCTGCATGGTGTAGTTGCCGTTGACGGCCAGCGTGTGCCGCCCGCCCAGGTGCTGGGTTATGCTCACCGTGGCATCTGCCCCGATGGTCTTCACGCGCCCCAGGTTGATATTGGTCCAGATGAACATGTTGTAGGGCACGGCTATAATCTTGTCTTTCACGTTGTTCCAGTAGCCGTCTGCCGTCAGCGTGACACTTGACAGCCTGCCGTAGTCGCGCTGCCACGTTAGCCCCAGGTTGAGCTGGTTGGTGCGCTCGGGCTTCAGGCTGGTGCTGCCGTAGTGTTCGTAGTAGAGTTCGTTGAACGAAGGCGAGCGGAAAATATCCTTGTACGACACCCGTGCATAGAGCTTCTCGCCTGCCAGCAGCCGCCAGTTCAGCGACAGCGATGGCGACAGGTGCCGGGTGTCTTCGGCCTTGTCGCCCCGGCTCGCACCGTTCAGGCAGAGCGAGTGCAGCAGCCGCGCCATGGCGGTGAGCCGCCCCGCGGCATATTTGGCCGTGAGGCTTTGCAGCACGGTGTGGCGCAGCGGGTCACGGTAGGTAGACACATCACTGCCGCTCAGGTTGTTGAAGGCGTAGTCGGCCGAGTAGTCCACGGCCCAGCTCGCCGCGGGCGTGTAGAGCAGGCTGGCCGTGGCGTATGCCTCGCGCTGCCAGTACTGGTGGTCTTTCACGTGGTTGGGGTAGGCAGGGTCTTCATAGTCTGCCATGGCGTAGTTGAACTTGGCCGTGGCCGCCATGCGCAGCCGCTCCGTGAGCCGGCCGCGCCAGCTCAGCTGCGTGAAGGCATTCTGGTCGCGCAGGTGTTCGCGGCTCTCGTTCACGTAGTAGTGTACCATTCCCGGCAGCTGCCGCGAGTTGTCATAGTAGTACGCCTTCAGCGACAGCAGCTGCCCCGCCGCCGGCCTGCAGACGAGGCTGGCCTCGGCGTGGCCCGCGTTCATGCGGTTGTGGTTGCGGCGGTCTTTCACCTCATGCTCCGCGTTCATGATGGTGTAGGGATAGTTGTTCTCCGCACAGACATAGTCGCCCGCGAGGCTGAAGCCCAGCTTTTCCGACACGTTCCTCTCCAGCCGCAGAAACGGGTTGGCGTAGCCCCACGAGCCGGCCCTCAGTTGCGCCGCAACGTGCGCCCTGTTGTCTGCCGACGGCAGCCTGCCGGTGTTGATGTAGAGCGAGGCCGCCGCCGCGGCGTTCCTTGCCGGCAGGAATATATCCTCATTGTCGCCCACGACCAGCGACAGCTCCGACACATCGCCCAGCGAATATCTCGACACGTCTGTCTGCCCCGTCTGGCAGTCGCTCAGCGCCACGCCATCATACACCACGGCGGTGTGCTGCGCCCCGAAGCCCCTCACGCTGACGGTCTTCAGCCCCCCTGCGCCGCCGTAGTCGCGCAGGGTCACCCCCGGCAGCCTGTGCAGCGCGCTGCCGATGTCGGTGATGCCGAGCCTGGCCGTGCTTTCGGCCTGCACCGTGTATTTCGGGGCGGTACTCACGAAGTCGCGGCCACGCAGCACCCCCTGCACACTGACATTCCCCAGTGTGTCTTCCATCGCCACCTTGTCATTCTCCTGACCCTGTAGCGACACGCACAGCACCGCACAGCAGGCGGCAGTCAATAATCGTTTTGCTATCATCAGTCAACGGCTCCAAATCCTGGGAGCAAGTTATCAT
>JAFLSH010000007.1 GCA_022511055.1 Prevotella sp.
GAACGGCGGCGATGGTCGCCGGCCATCGCGCCCTAAAGTCTATAAGGGGAATGGGGGAAAACCGACAAAAAAGCGGCATTTTTTGCCCAAAAACTCCGTGAGTATTGCCAAAAACTCATGGAGTTTTGAAAATTACTCCGTGAGTTTCGGAAAATACTCCGTGAGTTTTGGGAAATACTCTGCGCTTTTCGGAAAATAGTCGGTGCTTTTCGGGAAATAGTCAAGGAATCTTGCCCAATAGTCAGCATTTTTTGTCAAATGCTTCAGAATAGTGCATCGACCATACTTTGATTGACAGCTTCGCGCGCGTTATTGCGCGCGCACGCGTAATAGTAGCCAAACAGGCAGAATGCCCTGCACCCTCAACACCCCCAACACCCAACCTTGGAATTGGGGTGTTGAGGGTGTTGAGGGTGCAGGGTAACCAGTTTGTTTAGCTACTATATACGCGCGCGGGTGTACGCGCGAGGGAGCTTTAGGTCGAAGCCGTGCTGGCGCTTGCTGCCTATCCTTCGACTTTCAGCTTTTTAGGCTCGGTGGCTTCGCTGTTATTGTCCTCCGGCAGTCTGTCCGGGGTTGGCTCTGCCGTTTTGGGGTCTTGCGGCTTCGCTGCCGGCTCGTCATCGAGGCCAGTGCCCTGGTCGTAGTAGTCGTAGTCGTCGAATGCCAGGCTGTCGATGCCTATGGAGTCGCTGTCTGCGGGCATCGGGGTGTAGTGGCACGTCTCGTACATGGCGGGCGTGATGCTTCTGTCTTGCGATTTCCCGAATTTGCCGTGGTAGTGCTTGAAATCAGGGTCGCCCATCACAGATTCCAGGAAGTAGCCGCAGATGGGCAGGGCCGTGCGCGACCCTTGGCCCAGCGCACCCGTGCGGAAGTGAATGCAGCGGTATTCGCCGCCCACCCATGCGCCGCAGACGAGCTTGGGCGAAACGCCTACAAACCAGGCATCGGAGTGGTTGTTGGAAGTGCCGGTCTTGCCGCCAAACTCGGTGTCGCCGTACTTGCCAATGTAGCCCCACAGGCTCATGGAAGTGCCGCCATATTCGCGCAGGCCACTCAGCAGCAGCTGCTGCACCAGAAAGGCGCTGCGGTAGGGGATGGCTTGTTGCTGCCTGGATGGTGCTGTGTAGATTTCGTTGCCGTCGCGGTCGAGTATGCGTGTCACGAGAACAGGCTCGTGGGCCTTGCCGTCGTTGACTGCCGTAGAGTAGCCGTTGACCAGCTCGAGCAGGGTGACATCGCTTGAGCCAAGAGCCAGTGCCGGTGTGGGGTCGAGCTTGCTCGTGATGCCCATGGCCTGGGCGGTCCTGACAATGTTGTCGATGCCCACCTCCTGGCCCAGCTTGACTGCCACGGAGTTGATGCTCTGGGCGAAGGCTGCGCGCAGGGGCATGGAGTCGCCGGTGAAATAGCCGTTGGCGTTGGTCGGGGCCCAGACCACTTCCTTGTTCTTGGCCGCATCCCAGACTTTCATGGCGAAATAGGAGTCGCTGCGGCGGTCGCAGGGGGTGAGCCCCTGGTTCATGGCCTCTGTGTAGACAAACAGCTTGAACGTGGAGCCGGGCTGGCGCATGGCTGTCACCTTGTCGTATTTCCATGAGTTGAAGTCTATGTCGCCCACCCATGCCTTGACATGTCCGTTGTCGGGCTCCATGGCCACAAAGCCGCAGTGCATGAAGCGTACCATGTAGCGGATGGAGTCCATGGTCGACATTTCGCGCTCAATAGTGCCTTTCTCGTAGTCGAACAGCTTGACCGTGTGTGGCAGATTCAGATAGTAGCTGACTGAGTCGGGGTTGTTGGGGAATTTCTTGGTCAGGTGCTTGTAGCAGGGCAGGCGCGCGGCCAGGTCCTCAATGAATCCCTTGATTTCCACGTGGTGTTCGTCTTGCCAGGGTGGGGTGCTGCCCCAGTGGCTGTTGAAGTTCTTCTGCACCTGCTCCATCTGCTTGATGGCTGCCGCCTCGGCATATTTCTGCATGCGGGTGTCAATGGTGGTGTAGATTTTCAGGCCGTCGGTGTAAAGGTCGTAGCCGCTCTCCTTGCACCAGTCTCTCAGATAGTCCTTGAGCGCCTCGCGGAAGTAGGTGGCCTCGCCATCGTAGGCGTTCTCGACACTGTAGTCCAGCTCAATCTCCTTGACCTTCAGTGAGTCGAAGGCGGCTTGTGTCAGGTCGCCGTGGCGGAGCATGTTGTCAAGCACGGTGTTGCGGCGCTTCAGTGCGTTGTCGGGGTGTATGCGCGGGTTGTAGTAGGTGGTGGCCTTGAGCATGCCCACCAGAATGGCTGCCTGGTCGGCCGTCAGCTCGGCGGGTGTCACCCCGAAGTAGGTCTTGGCTGCGGTCTTGATGCCAAAGGCATTGGAGCCGAAGTCGACCGTATTGGCATATTGGGTGAGGATTTCCTCCTTGGTGAAGAACGCCTCCAGCTTGTAGGCCGTAATCCACTCCTTGCTCTTCATGACCAGCATCTTCAGGCCGGGAATGTGGCCCAGCAGGCCCGTAGAGTACTCTGTGCGGACCCGGAACAGGTTTTTGGCCAGCTGCTGGGTGATGGTCGATGCGCCGCGCGCGTCTTTGTGAACTACGTAGTCCTTGAAGGCGGCGGCAAAGGCTTGGTAGTCAATGCCGTGATGGGAATAGAAGCGCTCGTCTTCGGTGTCGATAAGCGCTTTCCAGAACACGGGGGCTACGTCTTCGTAATTGACAGGTGTGCGGTTTTCGCTGAAGAACTTGCCAATCTGCCTGCCGTCGGCGCTGTAGATTTCCGAAGCCTGTGCGGGGCGCTTGTTCTTGATGGTCTGCATAGACGGTGACTTGCCGAACAGCCACAGGAAGTTATTGTCAACCGCGGTAAGGTAGAGTATGAACAAAACAACCAGCGAAACGCAGCCGGAGAGCAGTTTCACGTACCAGGGGCGGCCACGGAACAAGCCTGTGTACCATGAGCCAACGCCCTTAACGGCGTTCCATATCCGATTGGGAACAGATGTATGTCTTTCGTTATCCATATTGTGAGATATATGTCATTATGTCCTGTTGGTGTTCGGGGTGAAACCAGCGTATCTTTTCGTCGCGCTTAAACCAGGTCAGCTGCTTGCGGGCATAGCGGCGCGTGTTGCCCTTGATGCGCTCTACGGCCTCTTCCAGCGGCCAGCGCCCGTCGAAATGGTCGAACAGCTCTTTGTAACCAACTGTGTTCAAGGCGTTTTCAGAGCGATAGGGGTACAGGCTCCGTGCCTCTTCGAGCAGACCTGCCGCCATCATGTCGTCGACACGCTGATTAATCCGGGCGTAAAGCTCATCGCGGTCGCGGTTAAGCCCGATTTTCACAATGTTGAACGGCCGCTGCTTCTTCTCCGCCTTGCGAAACGAAGTGTAGGTGCGCCCCGTCATGTGGCAAATCTCCAGCGCATGCACCACGCGCCGTGGATTCTGCCTGTCGACAATGGCATAGTGTTCGGGGTCTAACCTGCGCAGCTCTTCGACCAGGGCTTCCAGCCCTTCTGCCGCTAATCGTTGTTTCAATGTCGTGCGTGTTAAGTCGTCTACGGTTGGTATGTCGTCAATGCCGTTGCACACGGCATCAATATACATCATGGAGCCTCCTGTCATCAGGGCATGGCGGCTCTCCTGGAACAGTTCGGCCAGCAGTGCCAGCACATCCTCCTCGTATCGGGAAGCGCTGTAATAGTCGCCAATGCCTAACGTGCCGACAAAGTAGTGCCTGACCTGGCGTTGCTGGGCCTCGGTAGGGGCGGCGGTGCCAATCTTCAGCTCCCTGAACAACTGCCGCGAGTCGGCATTGATGACTGGAATGCCGAACTGCCGTGCAATGGTCATACACAGGCTGGTCTTGCCGACAGCCGTGGGGCCAGTGACAACAAACAGCGTATTATCGGATAACACCGCGCTTGGATGATTCTATGAACGAGCAGATGTTCTCAACTTCCTTTGAGTCAGGATATTTGGCACGGGCTTCTGCTATGCCGTCTTTCAGCACGCCTTGGGCGTAGATGAGGCGATAGGCATCGTGAATGGCCTCAATGACCTCGTTAGAGAAGCCGCGGCGGCGCAAGCCGATGAGGTTGACACCCGCATAGCGCACAGGCTCCTTGCCGGCAATGACATAGGGAGGAATGTCCTGGCTGGTGCGCGTGCCGCCCTGGAACATGATGTAGCTGCCTACATGGCAGAACTGATGGAAGAGGCAGGTGGCAGAGATGATGGCGTAGTCGTCGACCACCACCTCGCCTGCAAACTTCGTGGAATTGCCAATGATGCAGCCATTGCCAATCACGCAGTCGTGGGCCACGTGCATATTCTCCATGAGCAGGTTGCCCGAGCCGATAACCGTCTTTCCCTTAGAGGCCGTGCCACGGCTGATGGTGACATTTTCGCGAATGGAGTTGTTGTCGCCAATCTCGCAGGTGGTCTCTTCCCCCCGGAACTTCAGGTCCTGGGGCTTGGTGGAGATAGAGGCTCCGGGGAAGAACTCGTTGTTGTTGCCAATGCGGGCGCCGTAGTGAACGGTAACACTGTTGAGAAACGTGTTGTTGTTGCCAATGACCACGTTCTTGTCGATTACGCAAAAAGGGCCGATGACATTACCGTCACCGAGTTTTGCTTCCGGGTCAACGACCGCCAAGGGATGTATCTGATTCATTGTTTTCCTTCTCTATTTGTTCTTGACAATTTGTGCAGTAAATGAGGCCTCGGCCACTACGTGGTCGCCAATGAAAATGTAGCCTTTCATAGATGACACACCATGGCGCACAGGAGCCAGCAAATCGACCTTGAAGATAAGCGTGTCGCCGGGAACAACCTTCTGGCGGAACTTAACCCCGTCAATCTTCATGAAGTAAGTAGACCAGCGGTTGGGCTCTTCCAGCGTGTTCAGCACCAGCAGGCCGCCGCACTGGGCCATGGCCTCTATCTGCAGCACGCCCGGCATGACCGGCTCTTGCGGGAAATGCCCCTGGAAAAACGGCTCGTTGGCCGTTACGTTCTTGATGCCTACAATGCTGGTGGCACCAATCTCAATGACTTTGTCGACCAGCTGCATGGGGTAGCGGTGGGGCAGCAGCTCGCGGATGCGGTTGACATCCATAATCGGCTCTTTGTTCGGGTCGTAGCAGGGAGCCTGAATCTCGTGCTTGCGAATCTCCTTCCGCATCTGGCGGGCAAACTTGTTGTTGATGGTATGGCCAGGGCGGGTGGCAATGATTCGACCCTTGATGGGCTTGCCGATGAGTGCCATGTCGCCAATGATGTCAAGCAGCTTGTGGCGGGTACACTCGTTCTCCCACATCAGCGGCTTGTGCTGAATGTAGCCCAAGTCTGTGGCATCGCGATGCTCAACGTGCAGCATATCGGCCAGCATGTCAAGGCGCTCCTGAGTGGTCTGGCGCTCGTAGATGACTATGGCATTGTCCAGGTCGCCGCCTTTGATAAGGTTGGCCTGAAGCAGCGGCTCGATGTCGCGAACAAACACGAAGGTGCGTGCCCGGGCAATTTCCTTGGCATAGTCGGCCGGGTCTTCGAGTGTCGCAAACTGGCTGTTGATGAACTTCGACTCAAAAGAACACATGGCCGTGATAGAGAAGTTGTCGTCAGGCAAGATGGTGATGCAAGAGCCTGTCGCCTCGTCTTTTACCTCGATTTTTTTGCGGATAACATACCAGTCTTTTGGGGCGTTCTGTTCTTCGATGCCTATTTCGTTGATTTTCTCAACATACTGAATGGCACTGCCGTCGAGAATAGGAAACTCGGGGCCGTTTACATGTATGAGACAGTTGTCAACGCCCAGCGCATAAAGCGCAGACAGAGCATGCTCGACTGTTGAAATGCGAACATCGTTCTTGCCAAGCACAGTTCCCCGCTGGGTGTCAACGACATTCTCTGCAATGGCATCAATCGTCGGCTGCCCTTCCAGGTCAATGCGCTGAATCCTGTATCCCGTGTTTTCAGGAGCGGGGTTGAGAGTCACTGTCAAGTTCTGTCCTGTATGCAGTCCTTTTCCAAAGAGGGAGAAGCTGCCTTTAAGTGTCTTTTGTTTCATACGTTGTTGGGTGAATATTGTTTTTTAAGTTCGTCTATTTCTTTTTGCATGGCTGCCATTTGCTTGTACATGTCAGGCAGTTTGCTGTAGATGGCCTTTGCCTTGAAGAAAGTCTTGGGATTCATGGCCGGAGTGCCCATAACCGAGAGGTTGCCCTCCAGGTTGTTCATGATGCCGCTCTGGGCTCCCACGAAGGTCTTGTCGCCGATTTTAATGTGGCCGGCAAATCCCGCCTGGCCGCCAACCATGCACCACTTGCCAATCTTGGTCGAGCCGGCCAGCCCGACTTGCGCTGACATAACGGTGTTTTCGTCTATCTCGCAATTGTGGGCTATTTGAATGAGATTGTCGAGCTTAACGCCACGGTGGATAATAGTCTCTCCCATGGTGGAGCGGTCGATGCAGGTGTTAGCACCGATTTCAACATCGTCTTCGATAACCACAATGCCAATCTGGGGAATCTTCTCGTAACCGTCTTGGGCAGGCGCAAAGCCAAAGCCGTCTGCCCCTATGACTGAGCCGGCATGGATTGTCACATTATTTCCTAATTTACAGCCTTGGTAGATGGTAACATTAGGAAACAGCTGACATTTTTGCCCAAGCGTAACCTGGTTGCCAATGACTGCGTGCGGGTGAATCTGGCAGCCGTCGCCAATGGTACAACCATCGCCAATGCAGGCAAATGCTCCAATGTACACGTCTTTGCCAATGGTGGCGGTAGGTGATATGAATGCCAAGGGGTCAATGCCCGTCTTCTGAGGTTTCATGGACTCGTAGAGCTGCAAGAGCCGCGCCATGCTTTCATAGGCATTCTTCACGCGTATAAGCGTTGCACTGACAGGTTTTTCCAGCTTGGCATCTTCGTTGATAAGCACTATGGTCGATTTGGTCTCGTATATATAGTGCATGTATTTGGGATTTGCCAGAAACGAAATGGCGCCTGGCCGGCCTTCCTCTATCTTTGCAAAAGAGCTAACGGCTACGTTTGGGTCGCCATCGACTCTTCCTTGTACGAAATCCGCAATCTGTTTTGCTGTAAATTCCATATATTTGCTATTATTCCGTTGCAAAGATAGCAAAAATTATCCGAAACGTTGATAACACAGGTAATATTTTCTTATTTTTTTAGAAAGCAACTGAACATTTAGCAATTCGGAAGCCTTGCTAATGTCTTTCGTAGAGCCGTCTTTGTAAAGAATTGTGATATTGTCGTCATCGACATTGTACATGTCTTTCTGAATGGTGTCTACTGACATCATGTAGTGTGTGTCTTGCCGGCTGATGCCCATGTGGTCTGCAATCTGGGCCGATAGCTCGTCGATGCGTTCTTGTGGGATAGGCTCTTCGAAGACTTCTACCTTGAAAATATGGCGGTCGAGCATATCAGCTGCAAGGGTCGACAGTATCTTGTCGTCGCTATGCCGCCATGCTTTCATGGCAGACCAAATGTCATTGTCGTCTAAGTCCTTGTACATGCTAAGAGCTTCAGGATGTTCGGCAAACCATTGGGCATCAACGTCATGGCTCAAGAAGTAGTGGAGAGAAGGCGGCGCAAAGACCTGAATGCCAGACTTGGTCAGGTCTTTGGCGCGATTCAACATGTTGATAAGTACTTTCTCGTAGGCAACAGCCGTCTTGTGCAAATACACCTGCCAGTACATGAGCCTTCGGGTGGTCAGGTAGTTCTCGATGGAATAGAGCCCGTTCTGCTCAACGACCAACGAGTCGTCGACTACGTTCAGCATCTTGATGATGCGAGCTGAGCCAATGTTGCCCTCTGTAACCCCAGTGAAGAAAGAGTCGCGGCGAAGGTAGTCGAGGCGGTCCATGTCCAGCTGGCTGGAAATAAGCTGGTGAAGGAAATTCTTAGGATATTCGCCCTTGAAGATGGAGATAGCCAAGTTCAGCTGTCCGCCAAGGTCGCGATTCATCTGTTCCATCATCAGCAAAGAAATCTCTTCATGGGAAATACCGCGGATAAGCGTATTCTCAAGAACATGAGAGAATGGGCCGTGCCCAATGTCGTGCATAAGCAAGGCCGCTTCGACTGCCTCCACCTCAGAGTCGAAAATGAACTGCCCCTTCTGCTGCAAGGTAAGCAAGGCTTCGCTCCCCAGATGAAAAGCACCAAGGGAGTGCTGAAAGCGGGTGTGGCGGGCACCAGGGTAGACAACGGAAGCCAAGCCCAGCTGATTGATGCGATTCAGGCGCTGGAACAGCGGGTGTCGAACAATGTCATAGAGCAATCCCCGTGGTATCTTGATGAAACCAAAAACGGGGTCGCTAATAATCTTTGAATCATTCATGGGCAGGGCGTGTGGTGGCGCGTAGACCGTGATGGGCTATGAAGGCATCAGATAATGTTGGCCTTGCGTAGTTCCGCTGCCATTTGTTGCTGCAACTCATGGGCTTTCTCTGCTGCTATCTCGGCAAAGTCCTTTTCGCAAGAAGCATAGATAATGCCGCGAGAAGAATTGACAAGCAGTCCGCAGTCTTTATTCATGCCATAGCGGCAAACCTCTTCCAAGCTGCCCCCTTGTGCGCCCACTCCAGGCACCAGAAGGAAGTGAGTAGGAGCCAGACGGCGGATATCCTCAAACATCTTGCCCTGTGTCGCACCAACTACATACATCAATTGCTCGTCGGTAGCCCATTGCTGGGAACGGCGGATGACCTTCTCGAACAGCCGCTCGCCGTCTGGAGAGCTTGTAAGCTGAAAGTCCTGAGAGCCTTTGTTGCTGGTCAGTGCCAGCAGAATCACCCATTTGCCGTCGTAGCCAAGAAAAGGCGTAACGGAGTCTTCGCCCATGTAGGGCGCCACAGTGAGCGAGTCTACATCATATTCCTCGAAAAAGGTGCGTGCGTACATGGCTGATGTGTTGCCAATGTCGCCCCGCTTTGCATCGGCAATAATGAAATGGTCGGGGTATTGCTCTTTCAGGAACTTGATTGTCTTTTCAAAAGAGACAATGCCCTTCACGCCGAAGGCTTCGTAAAATGCCAGATTGGGTTTGTAGGCCACGCAGTAGGGAGCCGTGGCAGTAATAATGGCCTTGTTGAAGGCAAAGATAGGGTCTTCTTCGTCTAACAAGTGCTGGGGAATCTTCTTGAGGTCTGTATCGAGACCGACACAGAGAAATGACTGCTTTTCGCGAATTTGCTTGATAAGTTCTTGTCTCGTCATGGGATTGAATGGGGGAAAATAAGGTGATTGGTTATAGTTCTGATTCTTTCATGCGCTCGGCATTCTCCGCAATGGTCAGGGCATCAATCATGGGTTGAATGTCGCCACCGAGAAAACCCTGCAAGTCGTGGGTCGTAAAGCCAATGCGATGGTCGGTAACACGCCCCTGCGGGAAATTGTAGGTGCGAATCTTAGCGGAACGGTCGCCCGTGGAAACCAGGGTCTTGCGCCGTGAAGCGATATCATCCATGTACTTCTGGTGTTCCTTGTCGTAGATGAAGGTGTAAAGGCGCGAGAGTGCCCGCTCTTTGTTCTTTGGCTGGTCGCGGGTCTCGGTACATTCAATAAGTATTTCCTCTGTCTCGCCGGTGTTCGGATTCTTCCACATATAGCGTAGGCGCACACCCGATTCCACCTTGTTCACATTCTGCCCACCAGCACCTGATGAGCGGAAAGTGTCCCATTTGATTTCACCCTCATTGATGTGTACCTCAAACTTGTCGGCTTCAGGTAACACAGCCACGGTGGCAGCCGATGTGTGCATGCGCCCCTGTGTCTCGGTTGCAGGCACTCGCTGTACGCGGTGAACGCCTGACTCATATTTTAGCGTGCCATAGACATCAGCCCCGGAAACAGCAAAGTCAATCTCCTTATATCCGCCAACTGCTCCTTCTGACACACTCGTGATAGCAAGGCTCCAGCCTTTTGAGTCGCAGAAACTCTTGTACATCTTAAAGAGGTCGCCGGCAAAGAGGCAGGCTTCATCGCCACCAGTGCCAGCCCGAATCTCCATTTGCACATTTTTGGCATCTTCGGGGTCTTTGGGAATCAGGGCAATCTTGATTTCTTCCTCCAGCTGTGGCTGAAGTTTCTCGTTGGCAGCCAGTTCCTCACGGGCCATTTCCTTCATCTCCGGGTCGTCTTCATTGGCCAAGATGTCTTTAGCCTCTTTGATGCTGTTCAGGCAGGCGATATAGCGTTTGCGGGTGTCCATAATGTCACCCAAGTCTTTATACTCTTTGGTGAGCTTGATAAAACGCTGCTGGTCGCCAATGACCTCTGGGTCGGTAATCAAGGTTGACACTTCCTCAAAGCGAGCTTCCAGGCCATCAAGTTTGTGTAGTATGTTGTTATTGTCCATAGTTAAACTCTCCAAATTCGGATTTGATAGTGAGACTTGGCGTGCCAGCCTCAATGTGCCCTACAATCTGAGCATCAATATTGAAAGACTTGCTAATGGCAATGACTTGGTCGGCCACTTCCGGGCGCACATAAATCTCCATGCGATGCCCCATGTTGAATACCTGGTACATCTCGCGCCAGTCTGTCTGCGAACAGTCATGTATGGCACGGAATAATGGGGGAACAGGGAACATGTTGTCTTTAACAACACGGCAGTTGTCGCCTATAAAATGGAGTACCTTGGTCTGGGCTCCGCCAGTACAGTGAACCATACCGTGAATCTCTGGGCGCAGCTCATCGAGCAGTTGCTTGATGACCGGGGCATAGGTGCGGGTGGGGGAGAGTACGAGCAGGCCGGCATCAATGGGCGAGCCCTCTACCGGGTCTGTCAGCTTGTATTTGCCGCTGTAAACCAGTTCATTAGGCACTGCATGGTCATAGCTTTCTGGGTATTGCTCAGCCAGATACTTCGCAAAGACATCATGCCGGGCCGAAGTGAGGCCGTTTGAGCCCATGCCACCGTTGTACCGCTTTTCGTAAGTGGCTTGGCCTGTAGAAGAAAGGCCGACAATGACATCCCTGGGGCGTATGTTGGCATTGTCAATCACATCGCTGCGCTTCATGCGGCATGTAACGGTAGAGTCGACAATGATTGTGCGTACCAAGTCGCCTACATCGGCTGTCTCGCCTCCTGTCGGCCAGATGCCGATGCCCATTTCGCGGAGTTCTTCAAGCAGCTCATCAGTACCATTGATAATAGCTGAAATGACTTCTCCCGGTACAAGCATTTTGTTGCGCCCAATGGTGCTGGAAACCAGAATGTTGTCTACAGCTCCTACGCAGAGCAGGTCATCAATGTTCATGACAATGGCATCTTGCGCAATGCCTTTCCAGACAGAAAGGTCGCCAGTCTCTTTCCAATACATGTAAGCCAATGAAGACTTGGTGCCTGCACCATCGGCATGCATGATGTTACAATAGTCAGGATTGCCGCCAAGCACATCAGGGATAATCTTGCAAAAAGCCTGCGGATAAAGCCCTTTGTCAATGTTCTTGATAGCGTTATGCACGTCTTCCTTTGCTGCGGAGACTCCACGCATCATATATCGGTTGTTGCTCATAGCCATACTTTAGTTAGAATTGTACTTGTGGTGCTTTTTCTGCACCGCTCTCTGCCTCGAACTTGGTCATTTTGTCAAACCCGAACAGTCCGGCGAGCATGTTCTTTGGGAATGAGCGGATAACCACGTTATACTGTTGTACGGCAGCATTATAGCTGTTACGCGCTTCGTTGATACGATTCTCTGTTCCTTCGAGTTGCACCTGTAAATCGCGGAAGTTCTCGTTTGCTTTCAGGTCAGGATAGTTCTCCTGAATGGCAATCAGCCGACCGAGAGCCGAGCCTAATTCTCCCTGTGCCTCCTGGAATTCCTTTAGCTTCTCTGGTGTCAAATTCGAAGTGTCAAGATTGATGGAAGTCGCCTTCGTGCGGGCATTAACCACATCTTCAAGGGTCTGTTTCTCATGAGCAGCATAGCCTTTTACCGTTTCAACCAGATTGGGTATAAGGTCAGCACGGCGTTGGTATGTTGACTGCACGTTGGCCAAGGCAGTCGTTGCGCTTTCCTGCACATTGACCATTGAGTTGTAAGCACTGGCAGCCCATCCGCCGATAATGACAATAGCTGCAATAATTCCGATAAGAGTCTTACTGATTTTCATAATCTTAATTGTTATTTTGTTTGTTTTTTCTGTTATTACCAACGAGATGTAGCACCGCCGCCGCCAAATGAGCCACCGCCGAATGAGCCTCCGCCACCGCCGAATGACCCACCGCCGAATGAGCCTCCGCCGCCGCCAATGTAGACACCTCTGCTCGCTTCGTAGAAAGGATTGCTCAATAATGACACTGTGCCGACAAGCGGAACCCACAGATATTTGCGATTGAGCCAAAAGAAAAGCCCGCCGGTTGCAAACATGAGTAGTGTGAATATGCCTAAGATGGCGGCAATGTCATCATCTGCACCACTGCTCTCTGAACTGAGTTTCGACATTTTGGGCAGGTCTTTCTGTTGTAAGGTTGCATAAATGGCTTTTGTGAGATACACCATGCCACTGTCGGGCATCTCTGCCCGCATGGCAGGCACAACATATTGCTGTTCCAGCCGGTGACACTCCGCATCAGTGAGGTCTGCCTCTAATTTACGGCCAGGCGACATGTTGATGCTATGGTCCAGATAGCCAACAACAACAACCAACCCGCGGTCATCACGGCCAACCCCATATTTGTTGCCTACATCTTGTGCCATGCGGAATGGGTCATCATTTTCTATATGATTAACAACAATAACCACGGATTCAATGCCAAGGTTTTTGTCAAGTTGTTGCAGGGTAAGATTCATTTCGTCAACAGCGCCCTGCGAGAGTACGCTGTCTGGGTTGGAAACATATTGATTAGCATCTTTCAGATGTGGGATTTCTATGTTTTCCGCATTCCAATAGGTCGTTTTTGTCTGGCTGATGGCCGCAGATGCTGTTGGCTCTTCATTGATGATAAGCGTGGTTGTGCAGCAGACGAAGATTCCTATCATGGCAACCACAAACACCCATTCCCACATCTTGCGGTTTTTGCTCCATACGGGGTTTGCCTTTTTGTAGCTGTTGAATATTTCCTTCCGTTTGCCCTGATATTCACGGGCCAATGCCTCATAGCGCTTAGAATACTGCCGCTTCAACTGCGATGTACTCAGACTCCATCCGAGACCCTGTTTGCGCTCCATGATATAGGAGTTTTCCAGAGCCCTGATGGCATCATTGTACTGGTTGGTGAGCCGGTTTGTGCTTTCTATGTAGGCAGGTAACATGCAGTCGGTTGTTATTTATCGTGCCAGAACTCCCATGAGGCAAACGCTTGCAACAGCAGCATTTCAAGTCCGTTCTTGGTCTGCGCTCCATATTGCGCTCCACGCTTCATGAAAAGCGTTTCATTTGGGTTGTAAATCAAGTCGTAGAGAATGGTATGCTGATCCATTGCCTCGTATGGCAACTCCGGGCATTCTTCAGTTTTTGGGTACATGCCTAAAGGCGTACAGTTGACAATGACATTGTACTCTTTCACCACTTCAGGTGTAATCTTGTCATATTGTATTGTGCCGGGGCGTTCATAGCGGCTGACATATACCGTTTCCAACCCTAATGACTTCAGACCGTAGTTCACAGCTTTTGAAGCACCGCCCGTTCCCAGTATGAGTGCCTTCTTGTGCCTTTTCTTATCGAGCATGGGCTCAATGCTTTGCGTGAAACCTATAACATCAGAATTATAGCCTTTCAACTTAATGCTTTTGCCTTCGTGTTTGACTTTGATGACATTCACGGCTCCAATGGCTTGTGCTTCAGGGGTAACACTGTCTAAGAATTCAATGACCTTCTCTTTATAGGGAATGGTTACGTTGAGCCCTCTCAGCTCTGGATTACTGTCAATTATCTCCTGTAGCTGGTCAATGCTTGGTATTTCAAAGTTTTCATACCTTGCATCAATTCCTTCATCGCTGAACTTCTGATTGAAATAGCTGATGGAGAAAGAGTGTCCGAGTGGGAATCCGATAAGTCCGTATTTTTCCATTGATTATCCTGTGATTTATTTAGTTGCAAAATACATAGTACAAACACCGAAGGTCAGGCGCTGAAACGAAGCCTCACTAAATCCCGCCTTTTTCAAGATACCTACCATGCTCTCCCCTTGCGGGAAGGCTTCAATAGTGCGAGTCAGATAGCTGTAGGCGCTTGTGTCTTTTGAGATGAGCCGGCCATAGACAGGCAGCACCGTATGTGAATAGACGCGGAAGAGCTGCTTCATGGGAAACGACACTGGGGTAGTCAGTTCTACAATGCTCAGATGGCCGCCTGGTTTCAGCACGCGGCACATTTCCGCCAGCCCTCTATCCAGGTCGGCAAAGTTGCGTATGCCAAAAGCTGCCGTGACGGCATCAAATGTGTTATCAGCGTAGGATAGATTCAGGCAATCCTCTTTCTCGAAAGAGATTACATGCCCAAGCCCTTCGCGCTGCACTTTTTCCCGGCCAATCTGCATCATTTTCTCACTGATGTCAGCCCCAATGAGTTTTTCTGGTGATAACATCTTGGAAGAGAGGATGGCAAAATCGCCAGTGCCTGTGGCAATGTCAAGCATTGTCTTTGGCTGATAAGGCTGAAGCTGCTTGATGGCTTTTCGCCGCCAGCTTCGGTCAATATCCCATGACAAGCGGTGGTTTAGCGTGTCATAGGTGGGAGCAATGTTGTCAAACATCTGCTCCACCTGTGCCGCTTTTTCCACCCCCTGGTCGTAGGGCTTTATCTCTTCCTGTCTGTACATCTTATTTTTATCTGGTCTTGAGCCACTCGCTGACGTTCTTTTCTATTCGTGCAGCAATATCGCCCGTTTCGGCAGTACGGTCGAACTTCTCACCGACAATGTGTTCGTACAATTCTATGTAGCGCTCTGACACACTCTCGGCATACTCATCAGTTATTTCTGGCATTTGCTGGCCAGGCTCGTTCATGAAGTTGTGTTCAATGAGCCATTGGCGCACAAACTCTTTCGAGAGCTGCTTCTGCGGCTCACCCTTTGCCAGCTTCTCTTCATAGCCATCAGCGTAGAAATAGCGCGAGGAGTCTGGCGTGTGAATCTCATCAATCAGAATCACCTTGCCATCACGTTTTCCGAATTCATATTTCGTGTCAACGAGAATCAGGCCGCGCTTGGCAGCAATCTCTTGGCCACGGGCAAAAATGCGGCGCGTGTAATCTTCCATAACGGCGTAGTCTTCAGCCGACACTAATCCTTGGGCAATAATCTCTTCCTTCGAGATGTTCATGTCATGCCCTTCGTCAGCCTTTGTGGTTGGTGTGATGATTGGCTCCGGGAAGCGCTCGTTTTCTTTCATGCCGTCTGGCAGCTTGACACCGCACAGCTCGCGGCAGCCGTTCTTATATTCGCGCCAGGCAGAGCCAGTGAGGATAGAGCGGATAATCATTTCCACTCGGAATCCTTCACATTTAAGTCCCACCGTTACCATGGGGTCAGGCGTGGCTAATTTCCAGTTGGGGCAAATGTCTGTGGTAGCATCCAGGAACTTTGCGGCTATCTGGTTGAGAACTTGCCCCTTAAAGGGGATTCCCTTTGGCAGCACTACATCAAATGCCGAGATGCGGTCTGTTGCCACCATGACCAGCAGGTCATCATTAATGTCATATACATCACGGACTTTGCCATGGTAAACGCTTTTTTGTCCATCAAAGTGGAACTCTGTCTTTGTTAACGCTTTCATTGTTTTATTTTTTACTGTTTTTGTTTATGCTATCTTACTGCTTCTCTGCCTCTTCCCTGTCACTTCTGTCATGCTCCTTGTCATAGTTTTCGTAGGCATTGACAATACGTGTTACCAGTTTGTGGCGCACAATATCCTTCTGTGTCAGGTTGACAACTCCTATACCTTCCACATTGTTTAGTATATGCAGCGCTTCTATAAGTCCGCTTTTCTGCGAGCGGGGCAGGTCTATCTGTGTCATATCGCCTGTGATAATCATCTTAGTGTTCCACCCCATGCGGGTCAGGAACATTCTGATTTGCGCCGGAGTTGTGTTCTGGGCTTCATCGAGTATGACCACGGCATCATTCAGCGTTCTGCCACGCATGAAAGCTAACGGCGCTATCTGGATGATGTGCTTTTCCATCATATCTTGCAGTTTCACCTGCGGTAACATATCTTCCAGCGCATCATATAGCGGCTGCAGGTAGGGGTCTATCTTGTCTTTCATGTCACCGGGCAGAAACCCTAACTTCTCGCCGGCTTCCACGGCGGGGCGCGAAAGAATAATCTTTTTGGCCGTTTTCTCTTTTAGGGCTTTTACGGCCAGTGCAATCGACAGATAGGTCTTTCCTGTGCCTGCGGGCCCGACAGCAAACACCATGTCATTCTCATTGTATGCCTGGATGAGCCGTTGCTGATTTTCTGACCGGGGCTTGATGGGTCGCCCGGACATGCTGTAGACCACCACATCTTCTGGTACGCTTTTCAGTTGCCCGCCCTTTACTATCTCCAGTATCTCTTCATCGCTCAAGGCGTTGAATTTCAGTACGTGGCGGCGTATGGTCTCAACCGTTTCTTCAAACGCAGCCATCTGCTCTTCATCGCCCAACACACGGATGACATTATCGCGGGCTACGACCCGCAATTTGGGGTACAATGAGCGTATCATTTGCAGATGCCCATTGCTGACACCGTAGAAAACAACGGGGTCTATGTCTTCAAGTACGATATGCTTCTCTATCAATCTTTGTACAAATTTTGAATTTGCCGGCAAAGTTACACAAAATATTCGTATCTTTGCATCGCAAAAAGAAAAAAAATAGATGAAACTGACAAAAAAGAGATATTTGACAGGCTTTCTGGGCGTAGTATTGGTTTTAGCAGTTGTTAGGCTGCTGTTTCCGGGTTTAGCTCGCGGCAGCCAGTCTGCCGGCGACCCTTTGACAGACGGTCAGACGGCAGATGCCAAGCCCGTGGTTTGTGCTGATGCAGGTGCTGATGTGAGTGCCGCCCCTCAAGGCGTTCCGGGCCGTGCCCACCGCATCATGGGGGTCAGCAACTACAATACGGTGTTTCCTGACACTAATGCCGTGCAGTTGGCTGCTGCCCAGCACTGGGGTGTCTCGCCCGTAAAAGACCGCCACGATGCAGAGACCCGGAAAAAGGAGCTGGTCTATATGGCAGCTTCGCCTTATTACCACGTGGACCCGCTACGCCAGAGCATTCCCTACTTGGTGCCCCGTGCCGCAGTCTTGCTGAATGACATTGGCCAGGCATTCTTCGACAGTCTTCATGTTAAGGGTATTCCCCTTCATCGGCTGATTGTCACCAGCGTTCTGCGCTCCGAGGAAGATGTCAGCCGCCTGCGCCGCTTCAACGGCAATGCCACCGAAAACTCATGCCATCTCTATGGCACGACCTTCGACATTTGCTATAACCGCTATAAGACGGTGGAAGACCCCGATGGCCCCCGGCGGCGTGAGGTGCGCAACGACACCCTGAAATATGTGCTTTCTGAAGTTCTGCGCGACATGCGCCAGCAGGGGCGTTGCTATATCAAGTACGAGGTGAAGCAGGGCTGTTTTCACATGACAGTCCGCTGACTTTTTATCCCCTTCTTCTGAATTCCGAACAGACAATGGCTGTGGCAATGGCCACGTTGAGCGATTCTGCCGTCTCTGCTCCCTGTCTGAAATCGGGAATGAGCAGCCTGTGGGTTACCATGTTGCGAATGTCTGGAGACAGGCCGTTCCCTTCATTGCCCATGACAATCATGCCGTTGGCCGACAGGGTCTGCTTATAGATGTCTTGCCCGTCTAACAGCGTTCCGTAGACAGGGTAGTCCGCAGGCAGCGCCGCTATCAGTTCCCGTAGGTCACAGTAGACCATGTTTACGCGGGCTATGCTGCCCATGGTGGCCTGAACGACCTTTGGATTCCAGGCATCGACCGTTTCTTTGCTGCAATAGATGTCTTTGATGCCAAACCAGTCGGCCAGCCTGATGATAGTGCCCATGTTGCCCGGGTCTTGTATGCCATCTAAGGCCAGGCTCAGTGCCGACGGCACGGGCGCGGCGGTTTGCTGGGGTGGGGTGGGGAACAGGGCCACCACCTGTTGCGGGTGTTGCAGGAAGCTGATTCGCCGCAGCTCTTCTTGGCTGACCTCTTGTGCCTGCACGCCTTTGGCTGCTGCCCAGTCTGCTGTGGCATAGACGGCATGGGGCTTATATCGCCTCAGCAATTCGCCGACCACCTTTGGCCCTTCAGCCACAAACAGTCCTTCGCGCACTCTGAATTTCTTCTGTTCCAGCTGTTTTATTTGCTTTATTTGGTTTTTGCTAATCATTTTTTCCCGATTTAGGGCACAAAGATAAAAATAAATCCGTACCTTTGCAAACTATTAGAAAAGAATTCGGCATTATTTGAGGAAATTTGTCATATATCTTGTTTCAGCCTTGTTGCTGTTCTCTTCGTGTGCGGAGACAAAATACGTGCCCGAAGGCATGTATCTGCTTGACCATGTGAAGGTTGAGACAGCCGACCGGCAGGCCGATGTCAACGTGGGGCAGCTGAAGAGCTATGTGCGCCAGAAAGGCAATGCCCGCTGGCTCTCCATGTTCAAGTTGCCGCTGGCCACCTACTCGCTGTCTGGCCGCGACTCGGCGCGCTGGATTAACCGTGCCCTGAAGTCGATGGGCGAGGCGCCGGTCTTGTTCGACTCCGCCCAGGCGCGCCTTTCGTGCAGCGACCTGCAACGGGAGCTGCAAAACCAGGGTTATCTCGATGCCAACGTAGAGCTGTGGACCCGCACCCGCGGCAAGAAGCTCGATGCACTCTACAGGATAGAGCCGGGTGAGCCTTACTACATTGACCGGGTCAGCTATCACATTGACGACCCGCAGATAGAGCGCCTGCTCCATTTAGACGACTCCCTGACCTG
This sequence comes from Prevotella sp., assembly GCA_022511055.1. Classification (GTDB taxonomy): domain Bacteria; phylum Bacteroidota; class Bacteroidia; order Bacteroidales; family Bacteroidaceae; genus Prevotella. Next base: position 18,958 of record JAFLSH010000007.1, read on the forward strand.
GGGGCTTCGGGTGGGCAGAAAGTTCTCGGTGGCCGACCTGGACACAGAGCGCAAGCGGCTGACCCGCCTTCTGACCAACAACGGCTATTTCCGTTTCCACAAGGAGTATATCCGCTACATGGTCGACACCCTTGGCGGGCCCCGCAGCATTGGTGTAACCCTGATGCTCAGCCCGTTTCGGGATGCCCAGAAGCGCGACACGCTGCACCCCCGCTACCACATTGGAAGCCTGAGCTACGAGAGTGGCAACCCTTCTGACCCGCGCATTCACCTGCGCCGCAAGGTGCTTCGTGAAAGCACCTACATTGTGCCCGGGCAGTACTATTCCAGCAGCCGTTTACAGAACACCTACAACCACTTCGGCCGGCTCGGGGCGGTGAAATACACCAACATCTCTTTTCAGGAACGCCCTGACACGGCACTGCTCGACTGCCAGATACAGCTCCAGACCAACAAGCCTTCTACGCTGAGTTTTCAGCCCGAGGGCACAAACACGGCCGGCGATTTGGGTGCTGCCGCCTCGCTGACCTATCAGAATCGCAACCTTTTCCGCGGTGCAGAGAACTTCTCGGTCGAGCTGCGTGGTGCTTTCGAAGCCATTCGCGGACTGGAGGGCTACCGCAATCAGGACTATGTGGAGTACAGCGCCGAGGCGCGGCTGCAGTTCCCGCGGTTTATCGTTCCTTTCCTCAATCGCGACACACGGCGCAGGGTCAATGCCACCAGCGAGGTCTCACTGCTCTACGACCTGCAAAATCGCCCGGAGTTCCACCGCCGTGTCTTGTCTGCCGCCTGGCGCTACAAGTGGGCACCGCAGAATCACCACGACCAGTATCAGATAGACCTGCTCGACTTAAACTATGTCTTCATGCCGTGGATTAGCGAGACCTTCCGCCAGCAGTATCTTGACGATGTCAGTTCGCGAAATGCCATTCTGCGCTACAACTACGAGGACTTGTTCATCACGAAGGTAGGCTTTGGCTATGCCTACAACAACGGGCGCATAGCCCTGAAGACGAACTTGGAGACTTCGGGCAATCTGCTGAATGCGGGTGCGCGCCTCTTTGGTGCTACGAAAGACGACCAGGGGCAGTACCGCCTGCTCAACATAGCCTTTGCCCAGTATGTCAAGGCCGACATTGACTTCACGCGCAGCCTGAAGATTGACTACAACAACCAGCTGGTTTTCCATGTTGGGCTGGGTGTGGCCTATCCCTACGCCAACTCCTCTGTGCTGCCTTTCGAGAAGCGCTACTTCTCTGGCGGCGCAAACTCCGTGCGCGGCTGGTCGGTGCGCTCTCTTGGCCCGGGCAAATACAAGGGAACAGACGGGCGTATCGACTTCATCAACCAGACTGGCGACATGAAGCTCGACCTGAACGTGGAGTACCGCGCGCACCTGTTCTGGAAGTTAGGCGGTGCTTTGTTTGTCGATGCGGGAAACGTGTGGACACTCCGCGACTATAAAGACCAGCCCGGCGGCCAGTTCAGCCTGACCGACTTCCCCAACCAGTTGGCAGCCAGCTACGGTGTGGGTCTGCGCTTCAACTTCGACTACTTCATTGTTCGCTTCGACTTGGGCATGAAAGCCGTAAACCCCGCTTATCAGGCTGAGAACAGTGAGCATTTCCCCTTCTTGCACCCGCGTTTCGGGCGCGATTATGCCTTCCATTTCGCGGTAGGTCTCCCGTTCTGACGTTCCTTCGGCTTGCGGGCGGGGCTATCGGCGAATAAGAGCCGGCGAGTTCGCTGAAAAAACCGATGGCCTAACTCCTCTGACTTCCCTAACTCCAGAACTTGCGAAAGTTGAATAATATATAATTCTTGCGCCTTCAATTCTTAATAAAGTACAAAGGCGGGAAATAATATTGCATAATCAACGAGCAATTATGAATAATTTTGTAATTTTGCAGAAAATAACGTAACCAAATGCTGAAATTCATATCCGTAGGCAGTGGAAGTAGCGGTAATTGCTATTACCTTTTTACTGAAACTGATGGACTTATCATTGATATAGGAGTAGGAATAAGATTTTTGAAGAAGCATTTCAGTGACTACGGCCTTTCGCTGAGCCGTGTTCACCATTTGCTGATTACTCATGACCATGCTGACCACATCAAGTCAGTGGGCAGCCTCAGTAACGACCTAAACCTGCCTGTCTATGCCACCGAGAAAGTTCACCATGGCATAGACCGCAACTACTGTGTGCAGCGCAAGATAAACCAGGCGATGCGGCACTACGTTCAGCCGGGTCAGCCGCTGACATTGGGCGATTTTGTGGTGACCCCCTTCATTGTGCCCCACGATGCCAGTGAGAATGTGGGCTATCAGGTGGAGGCTGAAGGCGTTACTTTCTGCATTATCACCGATGCCGGCAGCGTGACGGAGGAGATGTGCCAGTATATCAAGCGCGCCGACTACCTGGTCATTGAGGCCAACCACGACGAGGAGATGCTCAACAACGGCCCCTATCCGCAGTATCTGAAAACCCGCATTCTCAGCAACAGTGGCCATCTGAGCAACACCAACTGCGGCAAATACATAGCCGAGAACATGAGCGAACACTTGCGCCACATCTGGCTGTGCCATCTCAGCGAGGAAAACAACCACCCCGAGCTGGCTCGCAAGACGGTAGAGACCGTGTTGCGCAGCTACGGCATTGTGGTGGGCAAGGACTTGCAGCTTGAAGTTCTCCGCCGGCGGCTTCCGACAGGCATCTATGAGCTGACCTGAAAAAACAAAGCTGTGT
>JAFLSH010000070.1 GCA_022511055.1 Prevotella sp.
GGGCAACAATGGCTGACAGCCCTACGCCCACACCTACACCCAGTGCGCAGATGGGGTGGTGGCTATGGCTTTCCGACTTTTGATTTCGTCTCATGCCGATGGGTGTCGGGGGTGTTGAGGGTGCAGTCAGAAAAATTTTCAGCCTACTATATACGCGCGCGTAGAAATCCTTGAAGATTATGCGTGAACGGAACGCTTTCTCATCTGCGAATAATCTCCATCGCCTTGTCAAGTGCCTGGGCTGCCGGTACGGCAACATGGGGGATAGTACCATGAATGTCATTCTCGTCAGCATGTAGTTGCCAGAATCTTTTGTAAGAAACTGAACACACCAGGCCAGAGACAGGAAGCCTGTAGCTGAGAATATCCCCATAGCAAACGTTCATGCCACCCGTTTCTTCTCCGATGACAGTTCCGATTCCGCACTCCTTGAAAGCCCATGCGAAGCTGCCTGCTGATGAAAACGTATTATTCGATGTCAAGAGAATGACATGGCCGTTGTAATGCCCCTCTTCGTTCTTTCTGGGAACGATATACTTTTCTGGTGATGTTTCGTAAAAGAAGAAGCCGGGAGTCAGGGTGTTGTCTCCTGTGAGTTTGATGGTGAGAGGCGATATTCGTACCAATGCCTTGTCCATCTGCTTGAAAGGTTTCGGAGATATATACCGCAAGAGAACATCCCCCACGGTGCTGTTCCCGCCACCGTTATTTCGCAAATCAATGATAAGATTGCCAATGTTGTCGTTTCTGAGACACTGAAAGAGTGAATCAGCAAACCTCTCCATCTGGCTGACATTGCTGAACTCGCGGAAATCCATGATGGCAACATTCTTGGCCTTGTCTATTTCAAAGGAATATGGCGGCTTGTCTTCTGTATTCGTCAGTGCGGGGATTCGCCTTTTCACCTCTTCGAAGAGTGTGGCCTGATAAGTCACTTTCTGCTGCTTCTTTGCCCCTGCCGGCAAAAAGACAACCTCGAAGGCATCTGCCGGGAAAAGCATGTGCCGCAGGGCCGGGAAGTTGTGGTCAACGCGCGACAGCTTGAAGTGTTCGCGCTCGCCGGCAACGTATGGCAGCATGGCATTTACCATCTCTTCAGCACTCATGCCGTTGATGCTCAATATTCTTGCCCCGCTGGGGATGATAGAGTCAAGGCTGGCACGGCATATTATCGACTTGTCGCTCAGAACATCGACCAGGAAAGGCATGCGTTTAAGCTCGCGAGTGAAAACATCATTGAACGGAAAGTTCAGGTTGGTATGCCCATCGCCAATCATGGCCACAATAGGTGCCGTTCTCCGATAAAGCTCCATTGTTGTAACAGAGTCTGGCAGGGATTCTATGGCTTCATTAATGGCTCTGAAGAAGTCTACCTGTCGTATTGACGAAAAAATGTCAGGGTGTATCTCGCTTAATCCGTAAACCAGTGCCCGTATGTCAAACTCTGCTTGTTCTCTGCTCAGCTTGCCATTTGATGCCCGCTTTACAAACTTTGGATTCGGCTTTTCATAGATGTTGTCGGCCACTCTGGTTACACGGACTGGAGCGCGCTCACCTTTCTCGTTGATAATAGAGAAATCCTTGCTTTGCCATTCCTCAAGGACTATTTTAATGGAATCAATATCTGAGACAAACATTATCTCACGAGCCTTTGTGTCAAGTGGGTCTATCTTTTCCCCAACCATGATATGCCATCCACCGGGCATCTTTTTGCCATCAAGATAAAAATTGACAGGATTAATCCTTGTCTGTAGCGTGTCTTTTGCCTTTATTGGGCCGTTAATAGTTGAAAAAAGCAGCACAGCTATGGCCACTTTCCAAAAACAGGTTGATTTCTTCATGATATAAACTATAAGAATTGCTTAAAATATGCTTTGCAAAGGTATGAATTTTCTCAAAATATATATTTTAAAACTGTAGAATTCTTATTGCTGTTAACTTTATTTAATAGATTGCTGCGGTTTGAAGGCATTTTTCGCTCTACAGGGAACTGCAGCAGTCCGCTTTCGTGTAATCAAGGCAAGGAAAAGGCATGAAGCCTTTCCCTGTTTCCGTACTTTTTCCCTCATATCATAATCATAACACAGAAAATTGCCGTAAGTACAAAAAATGTATGGCCTTTAAGTCTTTATTTCTGCATTTTTTTGTACTTTTGCACGGCAAAAACAAACACAGATATAAAGTTTCTGAAAATGATTATCTGCTTCAAAGATGTTTTCCTGGTGGGGGCTGGCAGCTTTTTCGGCGGCATTGCCCGATACCTCGTTGCATTGGCCATGAAAGGGGTCAGTGCGTCTTTCCCCTGGGCAACAATGGCTGCCAACATGATGGGCTGCCTGCTGATAGGGGCCCTGTGGGCATTGTTCAACCGCCTGAATGCCTCGGCGCAGCTCAATCTGCTGCTGACAACGGGCTTCTGCGGCGGATTCACCACCTTCTCAACGTTCTCAAAGGAGAGCCTCGGTCTCTTGCAGTCAGGGAACTACGCGGCATTTGGCTTCTATGCCGTGGGCAGCGTGACTGTGGGCATACTGGCCGTATGGCTGGGCTACATGATAGCGAAATGAGCATGGCACACAGCCTTTCACAGCTTTACAGACAAAACGACAACAGATGAAAAGACCAACGACAGAGCGGGAGCGGTTTGCCATACTCGATGTGCTGAGGGGGCTGGCGCTGATGGGCATAGCCCTGGCCAACTTCCCGGAGTTTGCCCTATGGACATTTCTCAGCGGCAGCGAGCAGGCGGCCATGCCAACGGCCGATGTCGACCAAGTGGTGCGCTACGTGCAATACCTGCTGGTCGACGGAAAGTTCTACACCATCTTTTCGCTGCTCTTCGGCATTGGCTTCTCGCTCATTCTGTCGCACCACGGTGCGCGGCTGTTTCTGCGGCGCATGCTGGTGCTTGTTGTTATCGGCGCGCTGCACCTGATGTTCATCTGGAGCGGCGACATTCTGCTGCTCTACGCCGTGGGCGGCCTGCTGCTGACACTCTTTGTGGCCTCAGGCTCTACCCCATCTCCGCAGCCGGCCGGCAGTCTCAGCCGTGCCGACAGGCGGCTGCTGGTGCTGGCGCTTGCGCTGATAGTGCTGCCCGTAGGTCTTGATGCGCTGACAGAGTTCTGCGGCGTTGACTTCGCCGGGCCGTTCTATGACTACTGGTGGCAGGTGGCTACGGCGCAGGGCATCAGCGAGGCTAACTTCGCCACGTGGTTGCGCGATGCCCAGGACTATGGGCAGATGTTCGCGTTTCTGTTGCAGGGTGCCTGCGAGCGGCTGTGGGAGTTTGTCGATGGGCACCGGCTGCCGAAGGTGGTGGGGCTGTTCGTCTTGGGCTATCTTGTTGGCAGGCACAGGCTCTATGCCCGGCTGTCTGAGCTGCCTTTGCGGCGTACACTCTGCTGGGCGCTGGCCGTAGGTGTGCCCACTTCCGTCTGCTACGCGTGGAGTGCCGTCAATGGCCATCCGTGGGGGCTGACTGCCCACTCCCTGCTCTACGCCCTGAGTGTCATTCCGCTGGCCTGCGCCTATGTCTGCGTGGTCTGTCTGCTTTGGCTGCGCCGCCCCGGTGCGCGGGTGTTTCGGTGGCTGGCCGCCCCCGGCCGCATGGCCTTGTCTAACTATATCGGGCAGTCTGTCATCGGCATCGCGCTGTTCTACGGCGTAGGCTTTGGGCTTGGCACATCGTTTGGCCTCATCCATGTCGAGCTGACAGCCTTGGCCGTCTTTCTGCTTCAGATAGTCCTCAGCACACTTTGGCTGCGGTGGTTTCGCTTCGGCCCGTTGGAGTGGGTGTGGCGCATGCTCACCTATGGCCAGTGGTTCCCAATCAGAAAGGGCGGAAATGCCACGGGCTAAGGCCGTGGCATAGTCGGCAGAAACGTGATAATTATATTGTTTTTTTCGATAAAATGGCTTATTTAGGTGAACTGATATCCATAGGCGTGGCTTTCTCGTGGACAGCCACGGCCCTGCTGAGTGAGTTTGGCAGCAAGCGGCTGGGCAACCTGACCCTCAACGTGCTGCGCATGGCTTTGGCGCTGCTGTTTTCCATGGTGCTGTTCTGGCTGACAGCAGGGTCGCCCCTGCCTCCCGGCGTTACGGCTGAGGCTTGCGGCTGGATGCTGCTGTCGGGTCTTGTCGGCTATGTCATTGGCGATTTCTGCCTGTTCCAGTGCTACATTATCATCGGCTCGCGCTACGGCCAGCTGTTCATGACCTTGGCACCGCTGGCTGCGGCGCTGATGGCGTGGATAACGCTGGGTCAGCACATGAGCGCTATGAGCATTGTAGCCATGCTGGTGACACTGGTGGGTATCGGCATCTCCATATTGGGGCGTGATGAGCGCCACAAGGTGTCGCTGAAGCTGCCCCTGAACGGCGTACTCTTTGCCATCGGTGCAGCGCTCTGTCAGGGCATCGGCCTGGTACTCAGCAAAATCGGCATGGACCATTATCAGGCAGATGCCGCACCAGAGTGGCTGATTCCCTTCAGCGCCAATTTCCTGCGCTGCGTGGCAGGCATCATCGGCTTCTCGCTGCTCATGCGCTGGCGCGAGGGTTTTGCCCCGCTCCGCGAAGCGCTGCACGACCGTAAGGGCATGACCGTGGCCGTAGCCACCACCGTCTTTGGCCCCTTCATTGGTGTCGGCTTCTCGCTCATGGCCGTTCAGTACACGGCGGCCGGCATTGCTTCTACGCTGATGGCCATGACACCCATTATCATCATTCTGCCATCCTACTGGCTTTTCCGCCAGTCCATTACCTGGCAGTCTGTTGCCGGTGCGGTGGTCTCCGTGGTTGGTGTCAGCCTGTTCTTCTTAGGCTAACGGTGCTTTCAGACCGCAAATCCCCATTTGCCACCAAGCAATCCCTATCCGCCACATAACAATCCTCGCCCGCCACCAAACAATCCCCACCCGCCACATAACAATCCGGGAGATGTTCCATGCAAGAAGGAACATCTCCCGGATTGTTATGGTTTGCTGGCTGCTTCTCCTTTACTCGTAAACGGTGTACTGAGCTTCAGAGTCAATGATAACGCAGCGGTTCTTATCGTTCTCAGTGAACGGCTGAACGGTGTCGCCCTTCGAGTCGATAACAATGCGATTAGCATCGCAACCGAACTGCTTCACCAGCGCATCCTTGCACTGTGCGGCGCGGCGCTCTGCATACATCTTGTTTACTCTTGCATTACCTGTACCCTTGTCTGCGTAGCCAACAATCTGCACCTTGGCATCCGCGTGTTTCTTCAGGAAGTCAGCCACGCGCTGCAATTCGTTCTTGCCGGCGGGTAGAGGGTCTGACTTACAGATAACATAGAAGACGGACTCATGCAGCTTCTCTGTCTTCACTACAGCCTTGGGCTCGGGCTTCTTCTCAACGGGAGGAGCAACGACCACGGGCTCCTTCACCGGCGGAATGGGCACGGCCTTGGGCTCTGGTGCTTTCTCGCAGCACTGCTTCTTGTAGCCGAAACGCCAAATCAGACCTAACTTAGCGCTGAACATCCAGTCGTCTTTGTCATTGGTCTTTGAGTTGAAACGGTCATCCATGTTGTTGGCATCAACTTCCAGCGAAACACCGAAGGGCTTCGTTACGTTTGTCTCCAGGCGCAGGCCGGCGCGCAGGTTGTGGGTCAGGTAGTTGTTCTTGCCCCAGGCCAACGGTGCCAGTGTGGGGTCTCCCTCGACAATGCCTGTCAGTTCATCATTGTTCCACGCATTTGCCAGTCCAATACCACCCACGAAGATGAGATTCAACGGGCGGGCATAGTTCTTCGAGAACAGATTCGAGATGTTCACCAGCAGGTCTGCATCAGTAGTGATGTAGTTCCACTTGTAGTTCTTGTCTAAGTCGTCAAAGCGCCCCTTGCCCTGCAGACCTTCCACGTGAAGGCGCGCACCGACAACGGGCGTGAAATAGTGACCAAACGAGAGCGCACCCTGCGGCATGAGCAGCTTCGTAAAGCTGACATCTTTGTCGCCGGTAAACTGTACTCCACCCTGAGCCTCAACATAGCTCCATGACTTCAGCTGACCACCATTCTTACAGCAGTCTTGTGCCTTCACGGTACTGGCTGCAAACAGCGTGATAGCTGCTAAAAACAAAGTTCTTCTCATAAGTTAATTGCAATTAATTTGTATTTTGTTTTGCAAAAGTAATTTAAGTTATTGAAAAATCCAAATTTTTCTTTCTTTTTTTGAAAAAAAAATGTATCTTTGCCTCAAAATTTGGTATAAAACTAAAATTGTCAGACAAAAAACGATGTCAGTAATTGAAATTAAGAAAGTCACCGACAAGAAAAGTCTTGAGACTTTTATCCAGTTCCGCTACGACCTGTACCGTGGCAACCCCTACGATGCGCCCAACCTGCACAGCGATGAAGTGAAGACTTTCCGCAAGGACTACAATGCCGCTTTCGAGTTCTGCGAGGCCGAGTATTTCCTGGCCTATAAGGATGGCAAGGTGGCAGGCCGCGTGGCCGCCATTGTCAACCACCGCTACAACGAGCAGTGGAACCGCCCTGCCGTGCGCTTTGGCTGGCTGGAGTTCATTGACGACCTTGAGGTGTCGAAAGCGCTGCTCAAGGCGGTTGAGGACTACGGCCGCGAGAAGGGCATGAAGGAAATCATAGGCCCGCTCGGCTTCACCGACATGGACCCTGAGGGCATGCTAATCAAGGGTTTCGACCAGCTGAACACCATGGCCACGGGCTACAACTTGGAGTACTATCCGCGCCACATGGAGCAGATGGGCGGCTGGGAGAAAGACAACGACTATGTGGAATATAAGCTCTACGTGCCGGACCAGATTCCCGAGAAATTCTCAAAGATAGCCCAGATGGTGCAGAAGCGCTACAACCTGCAGGTGAAGAAGCTGACCAAGAAAGAAGTCTTCGGCCCCGAGCAGTATGGGCAGAAGGTCTTCGAGGTCATCAACAAGACTTTCGGCCACCTCTATGGCTACTCCGAGATGTCGCAGAAGCAGATAGACCAGTATATCAAGATGTACTTCAACTATCTCGACCTCGACCTTATCACGCTCATTGAGGACCACTCCCTGCCCGACCACCCCGTGGTGGGCGTGGGCATCACCTATCCTTCGCTGACGCGCGCCTTGCAGAAGTGCCGCAACGGCCGCCTGTTCCCCTTCGGCTGGTGGCACATCATGATGGCCCTGAAGTTCAAGAAGACCGAAGTGGTCGACCTGCTGCTCATCGGCGTACTGCCCGAGTACCGCGCCAAGGGTGCCAACTCGCTGCTGTTCTACGACCTGATTCCCTGGTATCAGAAGTATAAGTTCAAATGGGGCGAGACCCACGTTGAGATGGAGACCAACGAGAAGGTGCAGAGCCAGTGGCAGCATCTGGAACACGAACAGCACAAGCGCCGCCGCTGTTATAAGAAAAACCTGTAACACACCCCACAATATATGGCAGAAGACAACAAGGACAACATACCCCTTACCGGCCAGCAGCCGGCCGTGACCCCCGACTACGATGAAGGTAACATTCAGACCCTGTCTGGACTGGAGCATATCCGCCTGCGCCCCGGCATGTACATCGGGCGGCTGGGCAACGGCTCGTCTGAGGAAGACGGCATCTACGTGCTGCTGAAGGAAGTGTTCGACAACTCTATCGACGAGTTCAAGATGCACGCCGGCGATCGCATTGAGGTGACCGTTGACGACCAGCTGCGGGTCTCCGTGCGCGACTACGGGCGCGGCATTCCGCAGGGCAAGCTCATCGAGTCGGTCAGCATTCTCAACACCAGCGGCAAGTTCGACTCCAAGGCGTTCAAGAAGTCCATCGGCCTGAACGGTGTGGGCGTGAAGGCAGTCAACGCGCTCAGTTCCCACTTCGAGGTGCATAGCTTCCGCGACGGCAAGGTGCGCCGCGCCGTGTTCGAGCGTGGCAAGCTGGTCAGCGACACCACCGAGCCAACCCAGGATGAGAACGGCACCTACATCTTCTTCGAGCCTGACGACACGCTGTTCCTCAACTACAAGTTCCACAACGAGCTGGTCGAGAACATGCTGCGCAACTACACCTACCTGAACACCGGCCTGACCATCATGTACAACGGCCGCCGCATCATGAGCCGCCACGGACTGGAAGACCTGCTGAAAGACCGCATGACCACCGAGGCGCTCTACCCCATTATCCACCTGAAGGGCGACGACATTGAGATAGCCTTCACCCACGCCAAGCAGTACGGCGAGGAGTACTATTCCTTTGTCAACGGCCAGCACACTACGCAGGGCGGCACCCACCAGAGCGCCTTCAAGGAACACATTGCCCGCACCATCAAGGAGTTCTTCGGCAAGTACGAGTATGCCGACATTCGCACGGGCATTGTAGCCGCCATAGCCCTGAACGTTGAGGAGCCCATGTTCGAGAGCCAGACCAAAATCAAGCTCGGCTCGCTCACCATGGCGCCCATGCCTTCAGCGCCCTCGCCCGGCCAGCCCGCCCCGCCCACCATCAACAAGTACGTGGGCGACTTCATCAAGCAGCAGGTGGACAACTACCTGCACATTCACCAGGATGTGGCCGAGAGGCTGGAGGAGAAAATCAAGGAGAGCGAACACGACCGAAAGGCCATGGCCGGCGTTGCCAAGCTGGCCCGCGAGCGGGCCAAGAAGGCCAACCTGCACAACCGCAAGCTGCGTGACTGCCGCATTCACTTCAGCGATGCCAAGAACGACCGCAAGGAGGAGTCGTGCATCTTCATCACCGAGGGCGACTCGGCCAGCGGCTCCATCACCAAGAGCCGCGACGTGAACACCCAGGCCGTGTTCTCGCTCAAGGGGAAGCCCCTCAACACCTTCGGGCTGACCAAGAAGGTGGTCTACGAGAACGAGGAGTTCAATCTCTTACAGGCCGCACTCGACATTGAAGACGGGCTCGACACCCTGCGCTACAACAAGGTCATTGTGGCCACCGATGCCGATGTCGACGGCATGCACATACGCCTGCTTATCATCACCTTCTTCCTCCAGTTCTTCCCCGAACTCATCAAGAAGGGCCATGTCTATGTCATGCAGACACCCCTGTTCCGTGTGCGCAACCGCCGCACGAAAATCAAGAACAAGCAGGTGCTGGCCGACGAAGATGCCAGGCTGGCCGCCCAGCCGGCCGGCGGCGGCAAGAAGCCCGACTTCATTACCCGCTACTGCTACAGCGACGAGGAGCGGCTCCGTGCCATCCGCGAGCTGGGCCCCGACCCCGAGATTACCCGCTTCAAGGGGCTGGGCGAGATTTCGCCCGAGGAGTTTGCCGGTTTCATTGGCCCTGATATCCGCCTGGAGCAAGTGACACTCCACAAGACCGACCAGGTGCAGAAGCTGCTGGAGTACTACATGGGCAAGAACACCATGGAGCGCCAGAACTTCATCATTGACAATCTGGTCATTGAGGAAGACCGCCCTGACGAGGACACCTACGACTGACGGCCGCCCTGCGGGCAGCCCGCCGGCTGCCCGCACCCGCCGCTCAGAGCCCCATGCACGAGGCCGTGCCGATGACCGTCAGAATGGCACTGGCAATGCTCACGATGAGCTGCACAATGAACTTCACGGTTTCTTTCTTCACCATAGCGCTTTCCCTTTCTTTTTTAAATGAGTTAAACATTCCGTTAGCCAACCGTTCCCGATTGCGGCTGCAAAGGTACTACGAAAATGCCATCATCTGGCCGCGGCGGCGGGCTCTGGCGGAATCCTGATACAACAATTTACTGACAATCAACCGACTACGACTATGAACACCACCCTGCAACGACATCTGCTCACCGCCCTGCTGCTGCTCACCGCCCTGCTCAGCCCGGCCGCCGACCTGCCGTGGGCGCACGGCCCCCTCAGCGTGTCGGCCAACGGCCGCTTTCTTCAGCACACCGACGGCACCCCCTTCTTCCTGTTGGGCGAGACGGCCTGGCTGATGCCCCAGCGGCTCAACCGCGACGAGGTGCAGCACTACCTGCAATGCTGCGCCGAGGCGGGCTATAACATGGTGCAGGTGCAGGTACTCAACGACGTGCCTTCCTTCAACGTCTACGGCCAGCCTTCCATGCTCGGCGACTGGCAGTTCCCGCCCGCCGACGGCCGCTACGGCTACTGGGAACACATGGACTACATCATCAGCCAGGCCGAGCAGCGCGGCATCTACATCGGCATGGTCTGCATCTGGGGCTCGCAGGTGAAGGCCGGGCGCATCAGCGCCGACCAGGCCCGCCGCTACGGCCAGTTCCTTGCCCGCCGCTACGCCGGCCGGCCCAACATCATCTGGCTCATGGGCGGCGACATTCAGGGCGACCTGCACCCCGACGTGTGGCAGGCACTCGCCACCACCATCAAGGCCGCCGACCGCCAGCACCTGATGACCTTCCACCCCCGCGGCCGCTACACCTCGGCGCGCTGGTGGGCCGCCGCCGACTGGATAGACTTCCACTGCTACCAGAGCGGACACCGCCGCTACGGCCAGCGCATGGACAGCAAGGACTACCCCATACCCGACAACACCGAGGAGGACTCGTGGATGTATGTCGACTCCACCTGGGCCTACCGCCCCGTGAAGCCTGTCATTGACGACGAGCCCATCTACGAGGGCATACCCCAGGGGCTGCACGGCGCAGACGAGCCGCTCTGGACCGCCGACCACGTGCGCCGCTATGCCTACTGGAACGTGTTTGCCGGCGCTTGCGGCCACACCTACGGCAACAATGCCATCATGCAGTTCTACCGCCCCGGCCTGCCGCCTGCCTACGCCTGCCGCACGCCCTGGTACGAGGCGCTCCGCGACCCTGGCTTCCTTCAGATGCAGCACCTGAAGCGGCTCATGCTCGCCCTGCCTTACTTCGACCGTGTGCCCGACCAGTCCGTTGTGCTTGACAACGGCACCCGCTACGACCGCCTGGCCGCCACCCGCGGCCGCGACTATCTGCTGGTCTACAACTTCACCGGCCGCGACATGCGCATCGACCTCAGCCGCATCAGCGGGCGGCAGCGGAAAGTGTGGTGGATGAACGCCGCCGATGGTCAGCTTACCTTCCTCGGTGTCTACGCTCAGGACACGCTCACCTTCCGCCCCCACGCCGTGGCCGACGGTGTACTCATTGCCATTGATGCCGATTCGCCGACTTCAGCCAAGTTTGCCGCCGCCGTTCAGCCGGATTAGCGCCGCGAGTTCAGCCAGATTCTTGTTTAGGCAAGCGGCAAAACCGAGCGGCAAATCTGTCTGAACGGCAACGTTTTTCAAAATAAGCCCAAAGTTTTCAGGCATTTTCTTTGTCATTTCGATAATTCTTCGTACTTTTGTAGCCGACCAAGCCAGTCATCTGTGGCAGGGCGGGTCAAGACATTGAGGGTTTCCGGAGGCCGAGGCTGCCGTTTGTAAGGCCGGCCAAAAGAAAAAAGACGTTTTCAAAACGTTACTGTCTGTACTATCAAACTTAGCAAATTTGAATCTTTTCACAGAGGTAATGCAACCGAAGCGTTTACGTGGGTGTATTATATCCCGGTCGTTCATGAGCCACTTGGCAAACTTGTGGGTAATGAACATGCCGAACTATATAATATCGCTCGGCGTGGGCTGGCTTGCGTTGCTTATCCTTGAAAAGAGGCAATGCTAAGGCCTGATAGTAGGGATAGGCGCGGAGAATTTGACTCCCACGTCTTTTTCGTTTCCACACATAGGTAATATGAACGCTGAACTTGGGAGTTCATAGGCAAAAAAAGGAATATATGCCTAACAAAAAAAGAATGCCGAGGGTGCCACGAGCAACAAACAGCGTTTTAAGTGATGCTGAGTTAAAGTTCTTCTACGAAAAAATACTTCTGTTCTATGAAAATGA
>JAFLSH010000071.1 GCA_022511055.1 Prevotella sp.
TTCTCGCGGCGGGCGACTGCGATTTCGGCGGACAGCGGCGGGCGACTTCAAGTTTCTGGAATAATTTCCTTAGCACATCCATCACTAAAATGTATTAAATAACCAACAAAATAGTTAAATTTTGTTGCGGAATTTTGTAGGGGGGGGTAAAAATGCGTATTTTTGCAGATAGATTATTACTACCCTTAAAAACATACTATTATACTTTAAAAAACACGAATTATGAAGAAATTATTTGTTATTTTCATGCTGGCCGGAGCGGCCATGACAGGCAGGGCGCAGGTCGTAGACGTGCAGCTGCCGGGGGCGGGCACACTCTGGTACTATCTGGCAGCCGATGGAACGCCCCACGACCCGCGGTGCGAGAAAGAGCCGGTGAAGATATTGAAAATCAGGGGCGACATCAACGGTGATGACATCAAGCTGATACGCGACCTCTGCGGTGCCGACTGGGACTGGGCCAAGAAAGGCACGGCGGGCACACTGGAAGAACTCGACCTCAGCGAAGCGCGGATAGTCGGCGGCGGCGAGTCAATCATGATGAGCATGAGGAATCCCCACGTGTCGGTGCCTTCGCCGGAGACCATCAAGGAATATACCCTCGAGAACGTGGTGAGCATGGGCATGTTCCACAACTGCAGCTCGCTCAAACGTGTAAAACTGCCCGCCAGCGCCACGCAGGTCGAGGCAGCCATCTTCGGGAACACTGCCGTTGAAATGCTGGACTTGCCAGAGGGCATCACTGCGGCCTACAGCCCGGGCGGCATGATTCAGACCGTCTATCTGCCGTCGACCATTCAGACCGTCGATGATGGTCTGTTCGCCAACCCGCAGCTGAGCCTGCTTTATTGCGCGGCACAAGAGCCGCCGACCGTAACCGGCAATGCCCAGGCGGCAGAGGTGCGGCAGCGGTGCAGGCTGATGGTGCCCGTGGGGAGCAAGGCCAAGTACGCCGCGGCAGAAGTATGGAAAGAGTTCGGCAGCATCGAGGAATATGACACAGCCGTGGAGGCTGAAACGGTGTTCACGGCCAGTGGCATCACCTACAGGCTGGAGCGCGGCACAGACGGCATGGCAGCCGTCGTGGTCAGCGGCAGCAAGGAGCTGTCGGGCGATTTGGCCATAGCAGAGAAGGTGGAATGCAACGGCCGCTTCTATCCTGTCGTGAAGATTGAGGGTGAGGCGTTCCGCGGCAACGGCCAGATAACCTCGCTCAGCCTGCCTGAAGGGCTGAGAGCCATCGGCAGCAATGCCTTCCTGGGGTGTGAGAACCTGAGCCGGGTCAGCCTGCCCGAGACGCTGACCGACCTGGGCACAGGCGCTTTTGCCCGCTGCTATGCCCTGGCGGCCATCGCCCTGCCCGCGGGGCTTACCGCCATTCCCAAGCAGGCGTTCTACGGCAGTCAGAACGCCGAAAGGCTCGACATCCCTGAGGGGGTGGCGGCCATCTATTCTGAAGCCTTCTTCGGGGCAGAGGCAGAGACGATTGTCCTGCCCGCCACGCTGACTCTGGTGCGCAACGGCTTCCCCATGGCCAATGCCAGGCAGGTTGTCTGCCGCGCCGCAGTGCCGCCGGCCTGTGAATATCCCTTCTCGTTCAGAGGGGGCATAAGTATTGAGCAGGCGCACAGACCCCTGTACGTGCCCGATGAGAGTGTGGAGCTGTATCAAGCGGCCGAGGAGTGGTGCGGCTTTGATGTAAGACCCCTGTCGGAGTGGGTCGAGACCGGCGTTGAGCAGACCGCGGCGGAAACCCGTGCCGCCAACATCCGCGCCTACAGGCTCGATGCCCAGCCGGCCACGGCCGGCGAGAAAGGGGTGACTATCGTCACTGATGGCACAGTCGCCAAGAAGGTGGCTGGCAGAAGCGGCGGGAAGTAAGCGGCGGAGCAGGTGAGGCAGGTTTAGCAGGTGTGGTAGGTGCAGTAGGGGAAGGCGCAACGCGATGAACGATAGCCGCCCCCTACCGCACCTACCACACCTACTGCACCTACCACACCTACTAAACCTACCTCCCCTCCCCCAAAAACCTACCAAAATTGCGAATAGTCGCACTTTTTGCGGAAAAGATGCGGGAATTTGAGAAAAAAAAAGTAAATTTGCACTCTAATATCGTATCAACTAAAAACAAGAACTGCACTATTCCGCATGAAAAGACTAACTTTTACTATCATTACCGGCCTGCTGGCCCTCTCGGCTGCAGCCCAGAATCATCGTCTTTGGTACAGTCAGCCTGCCAGTCACTGGCTGGAGGCATTGCCCGTGGGAAACTCACTGCTGGGTGCCATGGTCTATGGCGGTACTGACACCGAGGAAATTCAACTGAACGAAGAAACGTTCTGGAGTGGCTCACCCCATGACAACAACTCGAAGGAGTCGTTAGCAAAGCTGCCCGAGGTGCGCAGGCTCATCTTCGAGGGAAAAGAAGAAGAGGCGCAGAAGCTCATCGACCAGCACTTTGTCAAAGGGCCGTACGGCATGCGCTACCTGCCTATGGGCAGCCTGAAGCTCCAGTTCGGCCATGCCAACGCCACGGGCTACTCCCGCGAGCTGAGCTTGGGCACGGCCGTGAACACCACGACCTACACGGCCGATGGCGTGGCCTTCGAGCGCCGTGTCATCGCCTCCCAGGCCGACAGCATCATTGCCATTCACATCAAGGCCAGCCAGAAGGGGCGGCTCAGCTTCACGCTGTCGTACCAGAGCCTGCTGCCCTTCACGGTAAAGACAGAGGCGCGCCGGCAGGGTGCGCTGACAGAGGGCAAGGGCATCAGCGCCGCCCGGCTGACTGCCACCGTGGCGGGGGCAGACCAAGAGGGCGTGAAGGCAGGGCTGACTGCCCTGTGCGCCACCGATGTGCGGGCTGACGGAAAGATACGCACCACCGACTCCACGCTGACCGTCGAGCGGGCCACGGAGGCAACTATCTATCTGTCGGCGGCCACTAACTTCGTCAACTACCACAACATCAGCGGCCAGGCGGCACAGACCAATCAGCGGCGGCTGGAACTGGCGGAGAAGATGCGCTTCCCGGAGCTGCTGGAACGCCATCTGAAGAAATACCGCGAACAGTACGACCGCGTAACGCTCGACTTGCCCAAGTCAGAGAAGTCGGCGTGGGAGACCGACAAGCGGTTGGCCGCCTTTGCCACAGACAGCCGCGACCTGGACTTGGTGTCGCTGATGATGCAATACGGCCGCTACCTGCTCATCTCCAGTTCGCAGCCCGGCGGCCAGCCCGCCAACCTGCAAGGGGTGTGGAACGACAAGCTGAACGCGCCGTGGGATTCGAAATACACCATCAACATCAACGCCGAGATGAACTACTGGCCGGCACTGGTGGGCAACCTGGCCGAGACCCAGGAGCCACTCTTCTCCATGCTCAGTGACCTGAGCAAGACAGGGGCGGTAACGGCACGCCAGATGTACGGCTGCGGCGGCTGGGTGGCACACCACAACACAGACCTGTGGCGCATCGCCGGCCCGGTCGACGGGGCTACCTGGGGCATGTTCCCCACGGGCGGCGCATGGCTGACCACGCACCTCTGGCAGCACTATCTCTACACCGGCGACCGCGCGTTCCTGGCCAAATACTATCCCGTAATGAAGGGGGCTGCCGACTTCCTTCTGGACTACATGCAGACCTACCCGGAAACGGGCGAGGTGAAGCAGGCGGCAGGCTGGCTGGTCACCGTGCCCACCGTCTCGCCGGAGCATGGGCCGAAGGGCAAGCGCACCACGGTCACGGCGGGCTCGACCATGGATAACCAGATTGTGTTCGATGTGCTGAGCCATGTCATTGCCGCAGCCAAGGTGCTGGGGAAAGATGAGGCATCGGTCGCACCGCTGCGCGCCGCACTCCAGAAGCTGCCGCCCATGCAGATAGGCCGCTACGGCCAGCTGCAAGAGTGGATAATTGATGGTGATGACCCGAAAGACGAGCATCGCCACATTTCGCACCTCTACGGACTGTATCCCTCAAACCAGATATCGCCCTATGCACACCCGGACTTGTTTACGGCTGCCGCCAACACCCTGAAACAGCGCGGCGACATGGCCACGGGCTGGAGCCTGGGCTGGAAAATCAACTTCTGGGCGCGCATGTTAGATGGCAACCACGCCTTCCAGATTATACGCAACATGCTGCATCTGCTGCCCGATGACAGACAGGCGAGAAACTACCCCAACGGGCGCACCTACCCGAATCTCTTCGATGCCCATCCGCCTTTCCAGATAGACGGAAACTTCGGCTGCGCGGCAGGCATCTGCGAGATGCTCGTACAGAGCCATGACGGGGCCGTACACCTGCTGCCCGCCCTGCCCAACACGTGGGCCAACGGCGAGGTGAAAGGGCTGCGCGCCCGCGGCGGCTTCATTGTTGGCATTGCGTGGAAGAACGCCGAGGTCAGCCAGGCCACTATCACATCGACCATCGGCGGCACGCTGCGCCTGCGCTCATACACACCGCTGCAAGGCGATGGCCTGAAGCCGGCACGGGGCGGCTGCCCCAACGAGCTGTTGGCCTCGGCAGCCGTGAAAGCGCCGTTGCGGTCGCCAGAGCTGAACAATTTCCGCCCGATGGGGCTCAGAAGGGTCTACGAATATGACTTACAGACCCAGCCGGGGCAGCAATACACCGTGACTTCCGCCGCAGAGGGCAATGCCGTGCCCATTGTGGGGCAGCAGATGAATCTGCCGCTCTTCCAGACCAAATACACGGCCGACCCGGCACCGCTGGTGGTGGGCGATACCCTGTTTGTCTACACCTCGCATGATGCCTCGCCCGAGGATATACCCGATGAAAACGAGAAGAGTTCGGCGGGCTTCTTCATGTATGACTGGCTGCTCTGGTCGACCACCGATATGGTCAACTGGACTGAACATGGAGCCGTTGCCTCGCTGAAAGACTTCGACTGGCGCAGCCGCGAGAACGGGGCATGGGCCATACAGACCGTGGAGCGCAACGGGAAATACTATCTCTACGCCCCGCTGCATGGCCACGGCATCGGCGTGCTGGTGAGTGACTCGCCTTATGGGCCGTTCAAAGACCCGCTGGGCAAGCCGCTGGTCTGGGACCGTAGCCACTGGTACGATATTGACCCCAGCGTCTTCGTTGATGATGATGGGCAGGCGTACATGTACTGGGGCAATCCCCACACCTACTATGCCCGGCTGAATGATGACATGATTTCGCTGAAAGACAGCGTGGTCAAGCTGCCATACCACATCGAACACTATCAGGAAGGGCCGTGGTTCTACAAGCGTAACGGCCACTACTACCTGAGCTATGCCACCACCTGCTGCCCGGAGGCCATCGGCTACGCCATGAGCGATTCGCCAACAGGGCCGTGGGAGTCTAAAGGCTACATCATGCGGCCCACGGAGCGTGACCGCGGCAACCACCCCGGCATTGTCGACTACAAAGGCCGTTCCTACTGCTTTGGCCAGGATTATGACCTGATGCACTTCGAGACCTTTGAACACCACGAGCGCCGTAGCGTATCGGCCACGGAGATTAAGTACCGCCCGGATGGCACTATCGAAGAAGTACCCTACTGGCTCGACCAGAAACCCCTGGAACAGCTGCACTGGCTGAATCCCTACCAGCGGGTGGAGGCCGAGACCATGGCCTGGGGCTACGGTCTGAAGACGGCCAAGATGGGTATCCAGAACACCGGCGTGGTGGCTGACATGCCACACTCCACCGGCCGCCGGAATATGTACGTTTATGACATTGACAACGGTGAGTATATTCAGCTGCGCGGGGTCGACTTCGCCGAAGGTGCCAGCGCGTTCAGCATCACGGCCGCGGCCGAAGGCAGCCTGACCGTCACGCTGCGCCTGGATAGCCCCCATGGCCCGGCCATCGGCACAGTTGCCATCAGCAGCACTGGCGGCAGCGACAACTACCGGGCGTTCACAACCAATATCAGCAACGCCACGGGCGTACACGACCTCTACCTCTGCTTCAGTCAGGTGCAGGGCAATGTACACCTTGACTGGTGGCAGTTCGAGCCCTCTCCGGCCCAGCAGGCGGGGCTCATCAGCAACCCGATGCTGTGGGCAGACGTGCCAGACCCTGATGTCATCCGGGTGGGCGACTACTTCTACATGGTCTCCACCACCATGCACCTGATGCCGGGGGCACCCATCATGCGGTCGAAAGACCTCAAGAACTGGGAGACGGTGAGCTACGTGTTCGACAAGCTGACTGACTCGCCCAAGTATGACCTGCAAGAAGGCACGGTCTACGGCCGCGGCCAGTGGGCCACTTCGCTGAAGTTCCACCAGTCGGCCGCTGACCGGCAGCAAGGCAAGCCGGGCAAGTTCTACGCCCTGCTCGCACCAAACGAAGGGGGTGACATGGGCAAGACCTACATTTTCACCGCCGAGAAGGCCGAGGGGCCGTGGACACTCGTATCGCGCATGCGCCATTTCCATGACTGCTCGCTGTTCTTCGATGATGATGACCGCGTGTACGTGGTCTACGGAACGGGCGAGCTGATGGAGCTGAAGCCAGACCTCTCAGACGTGATTGAAGGTACGCACCAGCAGATTTTCAAGCGCGAAGCTGACGAGACAGGGCTGCTGGAAGGCAGCCGCATGATTAAGCACCAGGGCAAATACTATCTGCTTATGATTTCCCACGTATGGGCACCGGGGCGGCACCGCCGCGAGGTGTGCTACCGGGCCGATGACATTCACGGCCCTTACGAGAAGAAGGTCATTCTGGAAAGTGACTTCGGCGGATTCCCCTACGTGGGGCAGGGCACTATCGTTGATGCGCCCAACGGCGAGTGGTACGGCATTATCTTCCAAGACCGCGGCGGCGTGGGGCGCGTGCTGACCCTGATGCCCTGCCGGTGGATTGACGGCTGGCCCATACTGGGCGATGCGAATGGGCGCGTGCCTGACACCGTGCGCCCGCTGGTAGGCGGAGAGCCTGCCACGACCATAGTGAAAGGCGATGACTTCAGTGCGCCCGCGCTGGGTCTGCACTGGCAGTGGAACCACAATCCCGTTGACGGGGCGTGGTCTCTGACCGAGCGGCCGGGCTGGCTGCGGCTGAAGACCAACCGCGTGGTAAGCAATCTCTACGAAGCGCCCAACACGCTGACCCAGCGCATGGAAGGGCCTACATGCAGCGGCGTGGTCTGCCTTGACCTCAGGAAGATGCGCGATGGTGACTGTGCCGGGCTGGCAGCCTTCAACGGCGACTCGGGCGTGCTGACCGTGAAAAAGACAGGCAAGCAGCTGACACTGACCATGTCTGAGCAGTCAGTGAGCCTGACCGAGCGCGAGAAGCGCGTAACCGATGTAAAGACCACCGAGCGCGAGACCATTACGCTGAAGCAGCCACGGGTGTGGCTGCGCATTGATGCCGACTTCAGGCCCAACGGCCGTGGCGGCGGACACGATTTGGCCACCTTCCATTACAGCCTCGATGGCAAGGAGTGGCAGAAGCTGGGCACTGACTACCGCATGGTGTTCGACTATCGCCGACTGTTCATGGGCACTAAGTTTGCCCTTTTCTGCTACGCCACGAAAGAAGCTGGCGGCTACGTTGACATTGACGAATTCATATACAACAAATAACGTTTACCATCATGAGAAAAAGAACGATACAACTGATGGCGTGCCTGCTGATGGCATGCCTGACAGCCAACGCAGACAACACACCACAGCCCAACAGCCTGCAAAGCCCTGACGGGCGGGTGCAGCTGTCAGTAGAGCTGAAGAGCCAGGGGCAGCCCCACTACCAGGTGCTATATGACGGTCAGCAGGTCATCGAGTGGTCACCATTAGGCGTGGTGGCCAACATCGGCGACTTCACGAAAGACCTGACACTGACCGCGTTTGAGACAGCACCCGTGAAACAGGAATACACCCTGCGGAACATCAAGCAGAGCCACGTTACCTACGAAGCCATGGAAGGCACGGCCAAGTTAGCACGGCAGAAAGACGGACAACACGTGATGGATATCACGTTCCGTGTCAGCAACCGTGATGTAGCTTTCCGCTATACCCTCTTTCCGCAGCGTGACACCCGTGTCTGCGTGGTGGAGCGCGAGGCCACGGGCTTTGTTCTGCCTGATGGCACAACCACCTTCCTCTGCCCGCAGTCAAAGCCAATGACCGGCTTCGCCAGAACGGCGCCAAGCTATGAGACCAACTACACGCTCGATGAGCCGGCAGGCAAGAACGGATGGGGCGAGGGCTACACCTTCCCCTGCCTGTTCTCGGTAGCTCCCGCCGCCGGCAATCTCTGGGTGCTGGTCAGCGAGACGGGCACCGATGGCAACTACGTGGGCTGCCGCCTGCTGAACGAGGGGGGCACGGCCTACCGCATCGGCTTTCCCCAGGCGGGCGAGCTGAACGGCGCAGGCAGCACAACGGCGGCCATGGTACTGCCGGCGCAGACCCCGTGGCGCACCATCACCGTAGGCCCGCTGAAGAATATCGTGGAAACAACCGTGCCCTTCGACCTGGTGGAGCAGAAATACGAGCCTTCTCAGGAGTACATCTATGGCAAGGGCTCCTGGTCATGGATTATCGGCATGGACCCCAGCTGCAACTTCGATGAACAGAAGCGATACATTGACTTCTCGGCCGCCATGGGCTACCAGAGTGTGCTGATTGATGCCTTCTGGGACCGCCAGATTGGCTACGACCGCATAGCCGAGCTGGCCCGCTACGGCCGGCAGAAGGGCGTGGGGCTTTTCCTGTGGTACAACAGCAACGGCCGCTGGAACGATGCGCCGCAGACTCCCATCGGCAAGATGGACAACTACCGCGTGCGCCGACAGGAGATGCAGTGGATGAAGGACAACGGTATCCGCGGCATCAAGGTCGACTTCTTCGGCGGTGACAAGCAGCCGACAATGCAGCTCTACGAAGACATCTTAGCCGATGCCAACGACTTCGGCCTGCTGGTCATTTTCCACGGCTGCACCCTGCCCCGCGGCTGGGAGCGCATGTACCCCAACTACGCGTCTTCCGAGGCTGTGCTGGCCTCTGAGAACCTGCACTTCGGCCAGGGTTCCTGCGATGCCGAGGCACGCAACGCCTGCATACACACTTTCGTGCGCAACACGGTGGGCTCGATGGACTTCGGCGGCTCTACGCTGAACAAGCGCTACAGCGCCGACAACCGGCGCGGCACCGTGCGCCGCACCAGCGATGTCTACGCGCTGGCCACGGCCGTGTTGTTCCAGAGCGCGGTGCAGCACTTCGCACTGGCACCCAACAACCTGACCGATGCGCCCGCCTGGGCCATCGACTTCATGAAAGTAGTGCCCACAACGTGGGATGAAGTGCAGTTCATTGACGGCTATCCCGGCAAGTACGCCATACTGGCCCGCCGCTCGGGCGACAAATGGTACGTGGCAGGCATTAATGCCGAGGCACAGCCGCTGAAACAGACGATAACCCTGCCCATGTTCGGCGCAGGCACTACCCTGAAGGTCTATGCAGACGACCCGCAGCTGAACGGCAGCGTAAAGACCGTGAAATTAGGCAAGCAACAGCGGCTGACCGTGACCATTCCCTGCAACGGCGGTCTGTTGGTGTGCCCGCAAGAGCCATAAAAACCTGACGACAGCATGAGACAAGCACTTATCATAACGGTGTTGGCACTGGCCGCAGCGACCCTGCCGACCCAGGCCGCAAAGCCCAAGGGGGCGTTCAAGGTGACCACGCTGGCCCGCAACGCCGTGCGCATTCAATACACCGAAGGCGAGGAAAGCCGCGACCCGCTGCCCGACTGGCTCTATGTCAGGCACGAGCCGGTCAAGAGCAACGAGATTAGCACCAACATCGACAAGCGCCACGGCCGGGTGACCGTGAAAGACGGCCGCGGCCGAGCCGTGTTCACCGCCACCGCCCACCAGCTCCGGGCCGCCACCGTGGCCGGCGAGCCAACCCGCGAGGCCACCTTGCAGTTCGACTCGCCCGAAGACGAGTTCCTCTTCGGCCTCGGCCAGTTCCAAGACGGCTACAGCAACGTGCGCGGACTATCGCGCCGGCTGACACAGGTGAACACCCAGATAGCCCTGCCCATGCTCATCTCGAGCAAGGGCTACGGCATCTTGTGGAACAACTACGGACTGGTTGACTTCAACCCCGCCGACCAGTGCGTGAAGCTGCAAAAACAGGAGGGCGCAAGCCAACAGGAGGTGGTGAATGTCACCTCGACCGAAGGCGGCCGGCAGGAGGTGCGGCGGCGCAACCAGTTTGCCGCCACAATCAGCATTGCCGAAGACGGAGACTACGCGCTGCTGCTCGACGTAGGGCAGAAGATGGCGCGCCGCCATAACCTCTGCATCGACGGCAAGCCAGTCATTGAGATGCAGAATCTCTGGCTGCCCCCGACAGCCTCGGCAATAGTCCGCCTGACCAAAGGCGAACACCGGCTGACGGCCGAGCTTTCCAACGGCGACCAGCCCACGCTCCACTACAAGTTAGTGGACAACACGACCACCTTCCGCTCGCCCGTGGCCGAGGCCGTGGACTACACGGTCTTTGTCGGCACACCCGATGAAATCATAGCCACCTACCGTGAGCTGACAGGCCCCGCGCCCAAGATGCCCACATGGGCACTCGGCTACATTCACTGCCGCGAGCGCTTCCACTCGCAAGACGAGATACTGGCCACTGCCCGCCGCTTCCGCGACGAGCAGATGCCCATCAGCATGATTGTGCAAGACTGGCAGTACTGGGGCAAATACGGCTGGAACTCCATGCAGTTCGACGAGACACACTACCCCGACCCGAAAGCCCTGACCGACAGCCTGCACCGCATGGACATACGGCTGATGGTCAGCGTGTGGTCTAAGATTGACAAGCAGTCGGCCGTGGGCCGGCAGATGCTGCGCGACGGCCACTATATCCCCGACACCGACTGGATAGACTTCTTCAGCCCTGATGCCGCCGCCGCTTACTGGCGGAACATGCGGGAGCGGCTGGTGCCACTCGGCATTGATGCCTGGTGGCAAGATGCCACCGAGCCTGAGAACGACGACCTGGAAGGCCGCCGCGTGAACAACGGCCAGTGGGCAGGCGAGCGTGTGCGCAATGTCTACCCGCTGCTGGTCAACAAGACCGTCTACGAGGGTCTGAACAGCTTAGGCGGCGCTGACAGCCCGTTCATACTGACCCGCTGCGGCTTCCCCGGCATTCAGCGCTACGGCTCTGCCCTGTGGAGCGGCGACGTGGGCAACGACTGGGAGACCTTCCGCCGGCAGCTCACGGCGGGTCTCGGCGTTCAGGCAGCCGGCATTCCCTGGTGGACCTACGATGCGGGCGGATTCTTCAGGCCGCAAAACCAGTACACCGACAGTGCCTACATCGAGCGGATGCTGCGCTGGATTGAGACCTCGGTCTACCTGCCGCTGATGCGCGTACACGGCTACATGAGCAACACCGAGCCGTGGAACTACGGCCCCGAGGCACAGGCTATCATCACCGACTGCCTGCGCGAGCGGGAACGGCTGCTGCCCTACATCGACTCCTGTGCCGTGGCCGTGGCCACCGAGGGCTACACGCTCATGCGCCCCTTGGTGTTCGACTTTGCCGACGACACAGAGGCGCTCAAGCAGAAATATGAGTACATGTTCGGCCCCAAGCTGCTCATCAGCCCCATCACCGAGCCGGGTGTCAAGCAGTGGCGCACCTATCTGCCCAAGTCTGAGGGCGGATGGCAGGACTACCACACGGGCAAGCACTACGATGGCGGCCAGTATGTCACCACCACGGTCAGCCGCGCCAAGATTCCTGTCTTTGTCAGGAATCTGCCGCCGCAGAGCAGTGCCAGCCGCAGATAGCCTCAC
>JAFLSH010000072.1:0-9218 GCA_022511055.1 Prevotella sp.
GTTTCGGAAAATAGTATGGGAGTTTTGAAAATTACTCCGTGAGTTTCGGGCAAAAGTCATGGAGTAATTTTTCTAAAGCGGTGCTTTTTTGGCAAAACTCCGTGAGTTTTTTCCTGAAAAGTGGCACTTTTTGGGGATTATTTTGTCGTTGGGAACTGCCCGTCACATACCCAGCCACCTTTCCGGGTTCAGCTTGGCCGTCTCCTTGCGCAGCTGGAACTGCAAGATGTTGTCGGCGCCGACTTTCCCCAGCGTCTGGCGCGCCTTCACCTTCTGTCCGCGACTGACACTGACAGAGGTCAGGTTGGTGTAGACCGAGATGTAGCTGCCGTGGCGCACCATGACCCCCATCTGGCCGCCCAGACTGAAGACGGCGCAGATGTCGCCGTCGAAGATGCTGCGGGCCATGGCGCCGTTCTGCCCCTTGATGTTGATGCCCTTGTTGTCGAGCCGTACTCCCTTCAGTCCGTCAACGTTGTACTCGCCGAAGCGGTTTACTATCTTGTAGGCTCCCGTGATGGGCACGGGCAGTCGGCCCTTGTTGCTCTCGAAGTTGCCGCTGAGCCGGCGGTCTTCTGATGACACCGTGAACGTCTCGGCCTCGGCCTTCGCCTTCTTCTGCGCCTCGGCCATCTCTTTCTCGTGCGCCTTCGACTCGGCCGCCGCCTTTCGCTCCATGTCCTTGCGGGCCTGCTCGGCGCGCTGCACGGCGCGCTCGGCTGCCGCTTTCTCCTGGGCACTCTTGGTCGCGGCGGCCCGTGCCTCGGCCTTCGCCTTCTCCTCGCGTGCCTTCGCCTCGGCTATGCGGCGCTCATTCTCCTTTCGTGCCGCCTCAGCCTCGGCTTTCTTGCGCGCCAGCTCCTCGGCGCGCTTCCGGGCAGCCTCTTCGGCGGCCTTCTGCTTGGCCTCGGCGGCCGCGCGAGCCTTGGCGCGCGCCACCTCCTCGGCTATCAGCTTGTCTATCTGTGCGTTCAGCGCAATGTCTTTCTTGCGCTGGTCGGCTATAATCTTCTCTATGGTCTTCTGTTCCTTCTGCAAGGTGTTGACCACCCGCTGCTGCTCGGTCTGCTTCCCTTCCAGGCTGCGGCGTTCCTGCTCGCCCTTATCGAGCAGTCCCGTCATCTGCCGCTTGGTGTCGGCCAGCTCGGCCCGCGCCATGGCCACCTGCTGCTGCATGGTCTTCACCGCCTCGCCCTGCGCCCGCTGGTAGGTGGCATAGTCGCGCACGAAGCGCATGCGGCGGTACATCTGGGTGAAGTTCTGCGCGCTGAAGATGAACATCAGCTGAGTCTGAATGTTGCGGTTGCGGTGCATGTAGCGCATGGACTGCTGGTACTTGTACTTGCGGTCGTCAAGCTCGGCCTCGAACTTCTTCAGCTGTCCGTTCAGCACGGTGATGCTGGTGTCAAGCACCGAGATGTCGTGGCGAATGGTGTCAATGACCCGGCGCTTGGTCTCTATCTCGCTGTTTATCACCATCAGGTTTTGCAGGCGCTGCTTCACGTTCCGCTGATTGGCCTGCAGGCGCTTCTCCTGCTCCTTTATCTGCTGTTGCAGCTTCTGGCGCTCGCCCTGCAAGCCCTTGATAGACTTGGCGGGTGCGGCCTGCGCCGGCTTCTTGGCCGTGGTTTTCTTCGCGGTCGTGGTTTTCTTGGTGGCAACCGGCTTCTTCGCGGCGGTAGTCGGTTTCTTGGCGGTCGTGGCAGGCTTCTTGGCAGGCGTAGCCTTAGCCGGCTGCGCCTTGCGTTGCGCAGGCTTGTTCGTCTGCGCAACGCAAGGCACAGCCATCAGCATGCCTGCGAGCAATATGGTCAACAATCTGTTCACCTTCAACTGTTTCCTTAACGTTCAGCCACCCTTCCGGCAAAAGGCTTCGGGCGCAACCGCCACCGCCAACGGCGGGCGGTTTAGAGCGCCATGAAACGGCGCAGAATGTCGTCGACAGTCACCTCGCGGTACTTGTTCGACACATCGGTGCGCGTCTCCCACTCGGTCTCGTGCTTGATATAGCTTATCTTGATGCCCAGTTTCACTTCCTTCTCCTTGGTGGTCAGTGTCACCAGCATGTCGTTGGGGAACTGCTTGTTGTAGTTTTCCAGCTGCTCGAAGCCGCGGTAGTCCCAGTTCAGCTGCGAGTTGCCGTTGAAGCGGTCTTTGTAGAGGATATTGGCCATCTTTATCAGGCCGGTCTTCTCGGTAGCCAGCCAGCTGTAGCTCATCTTGCCGTCTTCCAGGCTGATGACCACATCCTCGCCGCCCAGGCTGGCCGAGTAGCGGCTCAGGTCCTCGTCTTGAACGGTGCTGCTGTTGGGCAGGAACAGCTCGTTCCAGAACAGTGCCTGCAACGAGTAGAAGTTCAGGCCGCTGTTGCGCAGGAAGTCCACCTGCATGTAAGGCGCCTTCAGGTACTGCTTGTTGATACGGTCCATAATCAGCACATAGTCCTTGGTGAACTCGATGCGCGCAGCCTCAACGAAGCCGAAGGCCATGAGCTGCATGCGTATCACGTCATCGCGCTTCATGCGCAGGTTTCCCGTCAGGGCGATGCTCTGCGGGCCGTACTCCACGGAGAGCTTCACCTTTGAAGTGATGAACTTGGCGGTCTGGGCGTTGCTGTTCACACGCGTCAGGAACGACTTTTGCTCGGTAGAGTCGGCAGGTGCCGGCTTCACCTCTTCCACAACCTTCTTCTTGGGACTACATGAAGCCAGAAGTAAGGGCACTGCCACAAGGGCAATCTTCAGAATGCTTGATGTTTTCATTTGGTGATATATTTCTTTTGTTTGATTTTTCTGGTCAGCGTCTTGTCGTTGGGGCGGGTCAGCTGGGCTTCCTGCCACATCTGCAATGCCTGGTCGACATTGCCGTTCTGAATGTAGATGTCGCCCGCATGCTCCAGTATCACAGAGTTGTCGGCAGAGTCCTCCGTGTTCTGCAGGGCCTGCTCAATGTATATTCTCGCCTCCGCATAGCGCTTCTGCATGAACAGAATCCAGGCGTAGGTGTCCAGATAGGTGGCGTTCTTCGGCTCGGCCTTCACCGTCTTGTAGCTCATCTGCTCGGCGCGGTCCAGCTGCTGGCCCAGCTCGCTGAGGTAGTAGGCGTAGTTGTTCAGGCACATGATATTGTCGTCTTTCCACTGCAGGCACGAGTCGTAAGCCTCGAAAGCCTCGCGGGCCAGCCCCTTCTGGTGCAGCAGGTCGCCCATGACCGCATAGAAATCGCTGACAAGGGCGGGATTGCTCTGCTCGTTGATGACCCCCACGCCGTTTCTGAACGCGCCGAGCGCGGCATCCGGGTCGTCATTCTGATAGTAGGCCATGCCCTGATAGTAGTAGAAGGCCATCTCGTCAGGGTTATACTGGCGGGCGGCCTGGCACAGCTCTATCACGCGGTCGCGGTCGTTCTCAGACCAGGCGTAGCTCACCAGCTGCAGCCTTGCGGCCATGTTGTCGGGCTGTATCTGCAAAATCCGCTCCAGCACAGGCTTGATGCTGTCGGCCGGCATGTTCTTCAGGTCCATGTAGGCGGCATAGAGCGCCGCTATGTCGACATCAGGCTCGGGCTGCGCGAGCAGCAGGCGGAACGTGTCGAGAATCTTGGTGCTGTCGCCACCCTGTTCCTCGCTGCGCTGAATGGCCTTGCGCAGCATCAGCGATTTCTGCTCGGTGGTGGTGTTGTGGTTCAGCAGTATCTGGAGCGCAAGCCTGTCGGCAGCCAGCGTGTCGCCCTCCAGCCGCAGGTAGCTCTCCATGGAGCTTTGCGCCCTCACGTTGTCAGGCTCCTGACTCAGTATCTGCTGGTAGATATCCACCGCCGCCTGCTTCTGCTTCGGGTCTTCGTTGATGTTCGCCTCCGTCAGCAGCTGGTCAGCATACTGGCACTGGTAGTTCAGGTCGTTGGGGTACTGGTCGGCCAGCTGTTTCAGCGCCTCAGTGGCCTTGTCGTACTGCTCCTGCCGCATGTATATGCCGCACTTCGCATAGGTCAGCTGCTCACTCATGCCGTCAGCAGCCTCCAGCCTGTTCAGCACGTCAACGGCGCGGTCGTAGTCCTTCTGCTGTATGTAGAGGCTGTAGAGCATCTCCAGCAGGTCGAGCCTATCCTTGTTGCGGCCGTACAGGCGCTCCACCACCTCGGCGGCCGATGCGTAGTCCTCGCGGCGAATGTACGATTGCGCCAGCGTTTCCATGAAGGTGGTGTTCTCAGGCTCCAGGTGAGCCGCCTTCGCAACGCACTCGTGCGACTTGTCGGCATGCTTCATGGCGCCATAGTACTGCGCCAGGAAATAGTAAGCCTCCGCCGCATCAGGGCGCAGCTCCACACAGTGGCGCAGCAGGTCGAAAGCCGCGTCATCATGCCCCTTCTGCCGCTGCACCATGGCTTCAAGGAAGAAGTAGTCGTAAGAGCCCTCGACCATGGTCTTCAGGCTCTGAATCTCGTGCGGATTCAGCCCGCCATCGCCGGTCGGCTGGGCCTTCACGCCCACACTGGCCAGCAACACTCCCATCACCACAATCAGCAACCTACGTTTCATCACTACGATATTCAGCCTTCAAGTTTCAAAACCAAGAGTCCCGGTCGTCAGGCGCTCACTTCACGCCCGTATGCCCATAGCCTCCCTCGCCGCGCTCAGTCTCGCTGAGCATTTCCACTTCGACAAACTCGCCCTGCTCATGGCGCGCAATGACCATCTGGGCTATGCGCTCGCCATCGTTCACCACGAAGGGCTCCTGCGACAGATTGATGAGCAGCACGCCCACCTCGCCGCGGTAGTCGGCATCAATGGTGCCCGGCGAATTCAGAACGGTGATGCCCTTCTTCAGCGCCAGCCCGCTGCGGGGGCGCACCTGTGCCTCATAGCCGGCGGGCAGCGCTATGTGCAACCCGGTGGGAATGAGCCTGCGCTCCATGGGCTGGAGCGTAATCGGGGCATCTATGTTGGCACGCAAGTCCATGCCCGCGCTCTGCTCGGTGGCATACTGCGGCAGCGGCTGGTGACCTTTGTTCAGAACTTCTATTTTCATCGAAATCATTGATTATTAGGTGCAAAATTAGTGAATTTCTTGCGAATAGCCATATTTTTAGCCATAAAAAGTTGAAAATTCCATAATTTTCATTACTTTTGCATCATTATGATGAACTGGCAACAACTTATTTCCAACAAAAGGCTCGGTCAGGAACACCGCCACACCGAGCGGCATGACGACCGCACGGAGTTCAAGCGCGACTACGACCGGCTGATTTTTTCCGCCCCCTTCAGGCGGCTTCAGAACAAGACCCAGGTCTTCCCCCTGCCCGGCAGCGTGTTTGTACACAACCGGCTGACCCACTCGCTCGAAGTGGCAAGCGTAGGCATGTCATTAGGAAATGACGTGGCGCGCAAACTCACGGAACGCCACCCCGAGCTGCGCGACACGCTCTTTCAGGAGATTGGCCAGATTGTGGCCACGGCCTGCCTGGCCCACGACATGGGCAACCCGCCCTTCGGCCACTCCGGCGAGAAAGCCATACAGACCTTCTTCACCGAGGGCCCGGGCAGCGGCCTGCAGCGCCAGCTGAGCCACCAGTTCTGGGATGACATCACCCACTTCGAGGGCAACGCCAATGCCTTCCGCCTGCTGACCCACCAGTTTCAGGGGCGGCGCGCCGGCGGCTTCGTGATGACCTACACCACGCTGGCGAGCATCGTGAAGTACCCCTTCGCCTCGGCGGCTGCAGGCAAGAAGGGCAAGTTCGGCTTCTTTACCACCGAGCTGGACACCTACCGCCACATTGCCGATGAACTGGGGCTGATTTGCCAGTCAGGCCCCGGCGAGCCGCTGCGCTTTGCCCGCCACCCGCTGGTCTATCTGGTCGAGGCCGCCGATGACATCTGCTACGAAATCATGGACATAGAGGATGCCCACAAGCTGAAAATACTCTCATACGAAGAGACGGCCGACCTGCTGCTCAGCTTCTTCGATGAAGCCACCCGCGAGCGCATTGCCAGGCGCATAGCCGATGAGGGGCTGACCGACAACAACGAGAAGGTGGTCTACCTGCGCGCCTGTGTCATCAGCCTGCTTGAGAGTGAGTGCGTTCAGGCGTTTGTCGACCACGAGGAAGCCATTCTCTCCGGCCAGTTCGCGGGCAGTCTCATCGGCCACATCAGCCCCCTGCCGGCCGAGGCTTACACGCGGTGCAGCGAACTGTCAGTGCAGCGCATCTACCGCAGCAAGCCCGTACTCGATGTCGAGCTTTCCGGCTACCGTATCATGGAGACACTCATGCAGCAGATGGTCGATGCCATCATGCACCCCGACCGCTTCTACTCCAAGCAGCTCATAGGCCGTGTCAGCAGCCAGTACGACATTGGCAACCCCGACCTTGAGACGCGGCTCATGGCCGTTATCGACTACATATCGGGCATGACTGACGTGTATGCCCTTGACGAATACCAGAAAATCTGCGGCCTCTCGCTGCCCATTGTCTGACAGGCGGCAAAGCCCATCTTTACGGTCAACAAGCCCATCTCCACGACTAACAAACCTATCTTTACGACTAACAAACATGATGATAACAACCGCACTATCGCGAGTATTTCGCACTACAGCCATGATGCTGGCGCTGACCCTGCTGCCCACGGCGGCCGGCAGCGCCACGCGCCCCCTGCGCCAGCGCCTCACCTTCGACCAGGGCTGGCAGTTCAAGCTGTGCCGTGACCGGGCCGATGTGGTCAGCACCCTGCAATCGCTCGGCATCAGCGACACACGGCTCGGAGAGACGACCGCCGAAGCCACGCAGACCAAGGTGACTGACGACACCGAGCCTGAGCAGGCGCAGGTAACGGCCAGCGAAATCACTGCCGCCACGGCCAGTGCGCCGGTGCCCGCCAGCGACTTCCGCCCCGTCTCCGTGCCCCACGACTGGAGCATTGAGCTGCCCTTCGACCCGAAGATGGGCGGCTCGGCAGGCTATCTGCCTGGCGGACAAGGGGTCTACCAGAAGGCGTTCAGCCTGCCCGCCCATGCCAGCAGGGCTGAACATCTCAGCCTCACCTTCGACGGTGTCTACCACCGCGCCACGGTCTGGCTCAACGGACACCGGCTGGGGCACCACGTATATGGCTACACCGGCTTCACGTTTGACCTGACACCCTACATCAACCGCCACGGCCGGAACCTGCTGGTGGTACACGTTGACCGCGAGGAGCAGTCGCGCTGGTACACCGGCTCGGGCATCTACCGCCACGTGTGGCTGCAGACCAGCCGCCGGGCCCGCATCAGCGAACACGGCGTGTTCGTAAGCGCCAAGGCCGATGGCACGGTCACCATAGAGACCGCAACCGAAGGCGCGGCAGACCTGAAGGTCAGGCACACGGTCGTTGACGCCGCAGGCCGCCGCGTAGCCACTACCGATGGCAGCACGCTGCGTGTCGCCCAGCCCCGCCTGTGGACCGTGGAAGACCCCTACATGTACACCCTGCTCACAACGGTCTATCAGCAGGGGCGCAAGACCGATGAGACGGCCACGCCCTTCGGCTTCCGCGACATTCGCTTCGATGCCGACACGGGCTTCTGGCTGAACGGCCGCAACATGAAGCTGCGCGGCATGTGCCTGCACCAAGATGCAGGCAGCCTGGGCGTGGCCGTGCCCGACGAAGTGTGGCTGCGCCGGCTGAAAGCCCTGAAGGACATCGGCTGCAACGCCATCCGCTGCTCGCACAACCCGCCTTCGCCCGAGTTTCTCACCATCTGCGACACGCTGGGGCTGCTGGTGATAGACGAGGCATTCGACAAGTGGAAGTCAGGCTACTACAAGCCGTTCTACGACACCAATGCCCGGCAGGACATCAGCGACATGGTCATTCGCGACCGCAACCACCCCTCGGTCATCTGCTGGAGTATCGGCAACGAAGTGAGCGAGGCATGGAACAAAGACAACGAGGGAGCAGACCGGGCCCGCGAGCTGAACGACATAGTCAAGTCGCTCGACCAGACACGCCCCACCATGATTGCCTGCCAGCAAGGCTTCGAGGACAGGATAGCCGAGGTGACAGACCTGGTGGGATATAACTACCTGGAGCCGCGCATGGTGGCCGACCACCGCCGCTTCCCCCAGCGCAAGATGCTTGTCTCCGAGGCATTTGTCTACTATTCCGGCCTGCGCGAGAATCTGGTGCGCGACTTCGTGGAGCGCAACCCCTGGAACTTCGCCGAGGACTACCCCTTCATCGCCGGCTCCTTCGTCTGGGCGGGTGTCGACTACCTGGGCGAGTCTTCGCCCTGGCCCGCCAAGGGCTGGTGTTCGTGTCCGTTTGACATGACCATGAAGGAGCGCCCGCAGGCAGCCTACTACCACCCCGCCTGGCAGCCGGAAAAGGACTACCTGAAGCTGGTGGTGCGCGACAACTGCTTCGACCAGCCCACCGGCACCGACCACTGGCAGTATCCGCCCATGGCCGACACGTGGGATTTGCCCTACACCGACTCCCGCTGCGTGGAAGTACGCTGCTACACCACGTGCGACTCCGTGCAGTTCTTCTTCCCCATGTGGAGCAACCCGCAACTGCCGCTCAAGCCGCGCGTAACAGCCGACTACCCAGACCATTGCATCACCATACAGCTGCCCGCACGCCAAGGCAAGGTGCTGGCCGTGGGCTACAAGAACGGGAAGCCCCTGATGCGCGACTCGCTTGTCAACCACGGCCCCGTGGCAGGGGTTACGCTCGCCGCCGACCACACCACGCTCAACGCCCTGGCCGCCGACTACGCCGCCCAGACGGCCGACAACACCGTGGCTCATGTCAGGCTGACACTGACCGACAGCCTCGGGCGCATTCAGCAGATGCAGCCGCGCCGCTTCAGTGTCAGCACCGAAGGCCCCATTCGCCTGTTGGGCGTAGAGACCGGCGACATGCGCCGCCAGGAGTCGTGGCGCACCACCACGCTCAACACCTACTTCGGCGAAGGGCTCGTGCGCCTGCAGTCGACCACCGCGCGCGGCGCCGCCCGCCTCATTGTCAGAGTCGAGGGCTTCGACCAACCGTTCATACAGGAATTCGCCATTCAGTAAAACCGCAAAACACTAACAGACCGGCACATTTTCCCCAAAAAACGCCGTGACTTTCGCGAAAAACTCCATGACTTTTGGAAAATACTCCGTGAGTTTTGAAAATTACTCCGTGACTTTTTGGGAAAAAGCGGCACTTTAGGAAAATTACTCCGTGAGTTTCG
>JAFLSH010000072.1:9318-11779 GCA_022511055.1 Prevotella sp.
TATATAGTACGGAAACGACCTGAACACCCCACACCCCCAACACCCCCGACACCCAGTTTGGGTGTCGGGGGTGTTGGGGGTGTGGGGTAAGTAGCGTGTTAAGCTACTACCGCGCGCGGGCGCGTATAGGCGCATGATAACCCATCCACATCAGTTCCGCCGTTCAGACATCCGCCCCTATATGCGATAAAGAACGAAAGCGGCTCACCTGCACGAAGCAGAGAGCCACCCTCATTATTAAAACATGGTAAGGGATAAATTCTATACCTTGATTTCAACCTCAACACCGCTGGGGAGTTCGAGCTTCATCAGAGCGTCAACCGTCTTGGAAGTTGAGCTGTAGATGTCAATCAGGCGCTTGTAGTCGCTAAGCTGGAACTGCTCGCGCGACTTCTTGTTAACGAAGGTCGAGCGGTTAACGGTGTAGATGCGCTTGCGGGTGGGAAGGGGGATAGGGCCACTAATCATGGCACCCGTAGCCTTGACAGCCTTCACGATTTTCTCTGCTGACTTGTCAACCAACTTGTGGTCGTAAGACTTCAGCTTGATGCGAATTTTCTGACTCATTTCTGTTTTACGTTTTAATGATTATTACTTTTTGTTACTTATTTGCTGCTGCTAAAGAGTCATTTGCTCAACAGCAGCCTGTTTGTTGACAAGTGGAGAGCGGAAGCAGACCTCCGCCCTTCACTTTTCTGTTAGCTTACACGAGGTCGGCGCGGCCCTTCACCTCTTCGAGTACGGCCTTAGCCAGAGCGCTCGACAGAGGAGCGTGGTGGCTGTACTCCATAGAGCTGGTAGCACGACCCGAAGTAATGGTACGCAGTGCGGTCACATAGCCGAACATCTCAGAGAGGGGCACCTTGGCCTTCACAACACGTGCGCCAGAGCGGGCCTCATCCATGCCCTCCACCTGACCGCGGCGCTTGTTAAGGTCGCCAATGACATCACCCATGTTCTCTTCAGGAGTTACAACCTCCAGCTTCATGATGGGCTCCATCAGCACAGGCTTGGCCTGAGCGCAGACTGCCTTGTAGGCCATCTGGGCTGCAATCTCAAACGACAGCTGGTCAGAGTCAACGGGGTGGAACGAGCCATCAACGACAACAACCTTCAGCGAGTCAACGGGATAGCCGCCAAGGATACCATTCTTCATGGCAGCCTCGAAGCCCTTCTGGATAGAGGGGATAAACTCCTTGGGAATGTTACCGCCCTTCACCTCGTTGACAAACTGCAGACCGCCGTTCTCCTTGATATCGTAGTCTTCGTCGACCGGGCCAACGTTGACAATAATGTCAGCGAACTTACCGCGACCACCAGACTGCTTCTTGTAGACCTCACGATAGTTGGCAACGGTCTTGGTGATGGCTTCCTTGTAGTTAACCTGCGGCTTACCCTGGTTACACTCCACCTTGAACTCGCGCTTCAGGCGGTCGATAATGATATCGAGGTGCAGCTCACCCATACCAGAGATGATGGTCTGGCCACTCTGCTCATCGGTACGGACAGTGAATGTCGGGTCTTCCTCGGCCAGCTTAGCCAGACCGTTGTCCAGCTTGGCCACGTCAGCCTGAGACTTCGGCTCAACGGCGATGGAAATCACCGTGTCGGGGAAGGTCATTGACTCCAGCACGATAGGCTTGTCCTCTTCGCAGAGCGTGTCGCCGGTGCGGATATCCTTGAAGCCTACGCCTGCGCCAATGTCGCCTGCGTCAATTGCCTCCATGGGAATTTCCTTGTTAGAGTTCATCTGGAACAGGCGGCTGATGCGCTCCTTCTTGCCAGAACGGGGATTGTAGACATAAGAGCCGGCCTTCACCGAGCCAGAGTAGACACGGAAGAACACCAGACGGCCCATGTACGGGTCAGTGGCAATCTTGAAGGCCAGGGCAGCCGTCGGCTCATCCTCGCTGGGCTTGCGGCCCTCTTCCTCCTCGGTGTTGGGGTTGATACCCATCACCACCTCAGTGTCAACCGGGGCAGGCAGGAAAGCGCAAACGTAGTCGAGCAGCGGCTGTACGCCCTTGTTCTTGTAAGATGAGCCGCAGAGCATCGGGGTGCAGGCCAGTGAGATGGTACCCTTGCGGATAGCGGCGATAATCTCCTCCTCGGTAATCGAGGTGGGGTCATCGAAATACTTCTCCATCAGAGCCTCATCATACTCGGCAGCAGCCTCGAGCAGCTTGTTGCGCCACTCGTCGCACTCATCCTGCAAGTCGGCGGGAATATCCTCAATATCGTACTCAGCACCCATGGTCTCATCGTGCCAGAGGATAGCCTTCATCTTGATAAGGTCAACCAGACCCTTGAAGTTCTCCTCAGCGCCAATGGGCACCTGAATGACAACGGGGTTTGCGCCCAGAATGTCCTTCATCTGCTGAACGGTCTCAAAGAAGTCAGCACCAGAACGGTCCATCTTGTTCACATAGCCGATACGCGGAACGTTGTACTTGTCGGCCTG
>JAFLSH010000073.1 GCA_022511055.1 Prevotella sp.
AAAGTCTCCGCTTAGTCACAACGTCACATGGTCACATCAAGGTCGTTTCAATATGCGAGTATTTGAGAGCGGAAAATGAGAGAGTAGATTTTTATATTACCGTCTTGTTTTCCTTTGCCGTATTTTTTTTGAAAAAATGCCCAACTATACATAAACCTGCATAACCATATGAAACATAAAAAGTTGCAGAATGTATAGTGGCGTTTTTGACACCCCCGACTATACATGGTTTTGGACATTTTCATGTTATTTTCTACACTTTAGGATTCCTGTTACGGAGCGAGAATTACCACCCCCAGTGTTAAGTATAGGTATAGTTTGGTGTTGAAGAAAGGCAAAACTCCATGAGTTTTTGGGGTTTGTGATGGCGGGGGCATTTTTAGAACAAGAAGTGGAATCCTAAAGTGTAGAAAATAACATGAATTTAGTTAAAATTGTGTATAGTCAGGTGGCGGGAAAAGACCACTATACATACCATAACTACTTATAATTCAGTCAGATATATTGAAAAATGTATAGTTGAGCTATTTTTTGAAAATTTTCCGCTTAATCTGTGCAGCGACTGGTCAGGTTGCTGCCTGCAGCCACTCCGCTTTAGTGATTTT
Source organism: Prevotella sp. (assembly GCA_022511055.1). Lineage (GTDB taxonomy): Bacteria > Bacteroidota > Bacteroidia > Bacteroidales > Bacteroidaceae > Prevotella. Next base: position 606 of record JAFLSH010000073.1, read on the forward strand.
CGTGAAATGCTCCGTGCGAATGTCGCCCAAAGGAGAGGATTTCCCCTTCTCGGTATGGTCATATTTGAATCCACATTTCTCACTGACCCTTTGCGACTTCGTATTGCCATCATAATAACCGCACCAGACAGCCTGCAAACCCAAATCATCAAAGCAACGCCGCAGCAGCAACCTGACTGCCTCGGGTATCAATCCCCTACCCCAAAACGGCACGCCTATCCAATAGCCGATTTCAGCCTCATTGTCAGCAATATCTGCCGTATGTACCGTATCACCGAACATCAAACCAATGCTGCCAACAGGCTCGCCTGTCTGTTTCAGCACCACGGCGTATGTCTCTGATGCACTGAGTATGGTACGGATGATTTCAAGACTGTTCTCAATAGAAGTATGTGGCGGCCAGCCTGCGATGGGGCCGACGGCAGGGTCTTTGGCGTATTTGTACAGTGATTCGGCATCCCTGTCTTCCCAAGGGCGCAGCAGCAATCGCGGAGTTTCGAGTTTTGTCATCAGTTCTATCGTTTTTACGCGCAAAGTTATACATTATTCCTGAAATGCCAAAGGGAACAACGGCATTTTCTACACAACAATTAGGGTTGTGGCAAAGAAGAAGGGTGTCTTGCCACTGAAGCCAGACACCCTTTTGTTACAGATGGTTATCAACGTGCGTTGTGTCACCGAATTCTATCCATAGACTGCACCAGCTTCTCGTCATCAAGAATGCCTTTTCTGGCCATCAGTATCAGAATGGCTTCTACCATAGGCAGCGCTTCGATGGTGGTGACCTGCGACTCAAGTACTGCCACGCCAACGTACCAGAACAGAACGGTGACTATCGCCGCAATGCACAGGCGAGCCTGAAAGATTCGTTTCTTGTACTGAAATATGGCATAGCCGCTGATTACTGCGGTCAGGCATTGCAGCGCATCTATCCAACGCAGGCGCAAGAACACTACCGCCAATGCCAGTAGCACGGCGAGTATAAGGAATATGGTTTGCTTTCGCTGTATCATAAGGCGAAACTAAAACTGTTCCTGCTGCTCTTGCTGGTCTTTTGCGGGGTCACGCCAATAGACCGAGTCTTCAATGAACTCCTGGGTGGCCAAGAGCGAAGGTTTGGGCAGCTTCTCATAATAGCGTGAAATCTCTATCTGCTCGCGGTTTTCAAAAACTTCTTCCAGCGAATCATTGTAAGAAGCGAACTCTGCCAGTTTCTTCGACAAATCCTCCTTAATCTGCATTGAAATCTGATTGGCCCGCTTGGCAATGATAGCAACGCTTTCGTAAATGTTTTGAGTGTCGTTGCAGAGATCCATGATGTTGCGCGTGACAGTGTTCACTGGCGCCTTTGATTTCTTATAATCCATAATTGTTTATTTAATCTTTTGTTACTTTCTTGCACTTTGCTATATATTTCTCCGCCTGCTCTTTCTCCTTTGAGTCCGGGAACTCGTTCAAGAAGCCATAGCACTCATCCTCGGCATCACGGTAGCGCTCCAGGCGCCTTTTGTCTGACGACCTTTCAGCCAGTTCAAACTTGCTTTTCATGATTAGCACGGAGAACTCTTCGCGGAGCTTCGAGTAAGGATAGGTTTTCAATGCGTTCTGGGCGGTGATGATACATGCCTCATAGTTGCTCTCGTTGTCAGCATTGAGATTCATGAAATATCCCCCTAAGTTGTAATAGAGCTGGGCAGAGAGCAATTCCTTCATCACCAGCTTGTCCTGTAACTCATACAGCCGTCTGGTGGCTTCAGGGCGCAGGGGCGAGTCTGGGAACAGGTCGATAAACTGCTGATAGGCGTTCATGGCACCATTCGTGGGCGACTGGTCCAGACGCGGCTCGGGAGAACTCTCGTAGAGCGACTGCCCCACGTAGAAAGAGGCCAGCTCTGCATAAATGCCACGGGGATAGGAGGTATAGTATTTCTTGAAGGTCTGCGAGGCACTCTCGTAGTCATGGCTCATATACTCAGACATGGCCAGCATGTAGAGGCACTCCTCTGCATCTTCCGAGCCTTTCTTCAAGTTCACCATATCCATCAGGAGTGAGGCCGCACGAACATATTTGCCCTCAGCAAAGCTCTGCTTGGCATACTCGTACTTATAGTCATAGTCCTGCGACTTATAGACCTTATTAAACTCGCCGGCACAGCTGCTCAGCAGCACAGCCATGCAGGCAGACAAAATGACTTTTTTCTCCATCAAGGTGCAAAGGTACTCATTTTCATGCGAACTGCAAAATGTTTATATAATTTTTAACCACAGAATAGCGAGTTTTTAGAGATTTATTGCTAATTTTGTGCCGAAATTTATGAAGGAATTCAAATTAGTATCGAAATACAAGCCCACGGGAGACCAGCCAGAGGCCATCCGCCAGCTGACAGACGGACTGAATCGCGGCGACCGCTCCCAGGTGCTGCTCGGCGTTACGGGGTCGGGCAAGACGTTCACCATGGCCAATGTCATTGCCAACGTGAACAGACCCACGCTGATTCTAAGCCACAACAAGACACTCGCCGCGCAGCTGTATGATGAGATGCGGGGCTTTTTCCCCGACAACGCCGTGGAGTATTATGTCAGCTACTACGACTATTACCAGCCGGAAGCCTACCTGCCCCACACGGACACCTACATAGAGAAAGACCTTGCCATCAACGAAGAGATAGACCGCCTGCGGCTCTCTGCCGTGTCAGCCCTGCTGTCAGGCAGGCGCGATGTGGTGATTGTGTCTTCGGTTTCGTGCATATACGGCATGGGCAGCCCCGTGGCTCTGCACGAAAATGTCATTGAGCTGCGGCGCGGACAGCACATTGACCGCAACGTGCTGCTGAGAAAACTGGTGGCAGCCCTCTACGTGCGCAACGACATTGACTTGCAGCGCGGCAACTTCCGTGTGCGCGGCGACACCATTGATGTGGCCATGGCATACTCTGAGGCCATCTTGCGCATTTCCCTGTGGGATGACGAGATTGATGCCATAGAGGAGCTGGATGCCATAACCATGACGCGGAAAGCCTCATTCGAGGACTATCAGCTCTACCCGGCCAACCTGTTCATGACTTCACAGGAGCAGACCAACATTGCCATTCACGACATTCAAGACGACTTGATGAAGCAAGTGGCTTATTTCGAGGAGCTGAACGAGCCTATCAAGGCACAGCGCCTCAAGGAGCGGGTGGAATATGACATGGAGATGATAAAGGAACTGGGGCATTGCTCTGGAATTGAGAACTACAGCCGATACTTTGACGGGCGGAAGCCCGGCGAGCGCCCCTATTGCCTGCTCGACTTCTTTCCTGACGACTATCTGCTGATGGTTGACGAGAGCCATGTCTCCGTGCCGCAGATTGGCGCCATGTACGGTGGCGACCGCTCGCGCAAGAGCAACCTGGTGGAATACGGATTCAGACTGCCGGCGGCCTTCGACAACCGCCCGCTGACATTCGACGAGTTCCAGAGCATGGTCAACCAGGTCATCTATGTGTCCGCCACGCCTGCCGACTTTGAGCTGCAAGAGGCCGAAGGCGTTGTTGTTGAGCAAATCATACGCCCCACCGGGCTTCTGGACCCGGAGATAGAGGTCAGGCCAAGTCTCAACCAGATTGACGACCTTCTGGAAGAAATCCAAGTGCGCAGCGAGCGGCACGAGCGCGTTCTGATTACCACGCTGACCAAGCGCATGGCAGAAGAGCTGACCCAATACCTGGTCGAACACCATGTTCAGACAGCCTATATCCACAGCGACGTGGCCACCCTCGACCGCGTAAAGATACTGGAGGATTTGCGGAGCGGTGTCTACGATGTGCTGGTGGGAGTCAACCTGCTGCGCGAGGGTCTCGACCTTCCCGAAGTGTCTTTGGTTGCCATACTCGATGCCGACAAGGAAGGCTTTCTGCGCAACCGCCGCTCGCTGACCCAGACCGCGGGGCGTGCGGCGCGCAACGTTAACGGCAAGGTCATCATGTATGCCGACACGATTACCGCCTCCATGCAGCTGACCATTGACGAGACCACATACAGGCGCACCAAGCAGCTGAAATACAACGAAGAGCATGGCATTATGCCAACACAGATACAGAGGTCGACCAAGCAGAGTTCACTGCACATCAGTGTCGACGACTCTTCTGACGTGAAGGAGCTGAAGCGGGCGGCAGCACCTGCCCAGAATGCCGCAGTCGGCATGGCTGCCGACCCCATTATCGAGCGCATGACCCGACCGCAGCTGGAGAAATCCATAGCCGAGACGACACGTTTGATGAAGGAGGCCGCCAAAAGGCTCGACTTCTTGCAGGCAGCCCAATATAGGGATGAAATTCTGCGCCTACAAAAAGAATTAGAACTAAAATAAATTAAAATACCTTTCAACTGTTACTGATTACAGATTATTATTTGTAACTTTGCAAGTCAAATGCAAACGTAAAAGACTATCATGAAAAAGTTACTGATTACAACCATGATGCTGCTGCCCATGGCAACCATGGCTCAAGACAATACATGGGAAAAGGCCAACGCTGTTGAGAACGTTGCAAATTCTGATGCGAAATACCTGGCTGCAGATGCCGTGCCGATGGTTGACGGCAAGGTACTCTTCCACACAGTCATCAATGCTCCGGGCAAGTCTGCCCAGCAAATCTACGACATTCTGCTGGACTATATGACCAAGCTGACCAAGGAGCCCAACCAGTTCGAGCAGAGCCGCATTGCCGCGCAAGACCCTGCGAAGCACGAGATTATAGGCTCTTATCAGGAATGGCTGGTCTTCAAGAACAAGCCGCTCCAGCTGGACCGCACCCGCTTCTTCTACCAGATTGTGGCAGAGTGCAGCGACGGGAAGGCCGACATATCAATGAATCGCCTATATTATCTGTACGAGGAAGAGCGCGACCCGCAGCGCATGACAGCCGAGGAAGTCATCTCTGACGAATATGGCCTGACGAAGAACAAGAAAAAGCTGTCGCGCGTGTTCGGCAAGTTCCGCCGCAAGACCATAGACCGCAAGGATTTCCTTTTCGGCAAGTTCAATAGCCTGCTCCAGTGAGATGAACAAGTACAACCATCTGGAGCCTTTCGAGGACAAAGGCCGATTCGCAAAGCTGCGGCAATGGATAAACCTGGTGTTCATACTGACTTCCATTGCCGGCCTGATTTGCTATTTCACGGCCGACAAGGAAACGGCGCTCTATATTCTGCTTGTGGCCTGTGTCTTCAAATTTGTTGAGGTAGTACTAAGAATAATGAAGCTCTGAAATGAAGCATCTGCTGATTACGCTGCTCTTGATGGTACCGATGGCTATCGGTGCCCAGGTCGATGACTCCTTTGACCAGTTTGATGACAATGGCAGCATCTCCAGGAACGGGCGTAACAACGGTAACTTCAATCCCCACAACAACGACACGACCAGGGCAAAGGAAATACCCCGCGGCATCTATGTCTGGACTGTCGACAGGCGGTTTGGCGATATCCAGCCGGCAATAGTCGACACGGTGCCCCATCTTTTCATGAACTCTGTCTTCAACACAGGCACCTACGGCGAGTACAACACCACGGGCAACAACTACACGGCCCGGCAAAACCGCATTTTCTTCGACCGGCCCGAGACAGACCAGTTCATGTTCCTGCAACCCTACAGCTGGGTCTACAAGCAGCCCGACCAGTTCCACTTCACCAACACCCTTTCGCCACTGACCAACGTGACATACGACGACTGCGGCGACAAGCAGAACGGTGAGGACTATCTTGGCGCAAAGTTTGCTGTCAATGCCAACAAGCGCATTGGCTTCGGCTTCAACGTAGACTACGCGTATGCCAGGGGCTATTTCTCAAACCAGAACACCTCTCATTTCGGCACCACACTCTTCGGCAGCTATCTGGGCGACCAGTACAAGATGCACATTATGCTGTCGACCTACAACCAGAAAGTGGCCGAAAACGGCGGCATTACGAATGACCTGTACATCACCCACCCGGAGTCTTTCGACGATTCATATCTGGAGAGCGAGATTCCGACTGTCATGTCAAGAAACTGGAATCGCCTGAACCATCAGCACGTGTTCCTGACCCACCGCTACAGCCTGGGCTTCTACCGCAAGGAGAAGATGACCGAGGAGGAGCTGAAGGCGCGCCAGTTTGCCAGCGACTCGAAAAAGGAGCGGGAAGCCAAGAGTCTGGACAAGGGCAAGGAGGAGCGACAGCCCAGGGGGCGCGGCGACACACCCGTGCAGGAAGCGCCGGCCGGCCGGCCGGCTGATGCTGCGATTGCGGGCGACGAGCCTGTGGCTGACGAGCCGCAACCCGCCGACAGCACCAGAATCAAGATTGACGGCCAGGCGGCTCTCGACAGCATACGCAACGCACAGCTCGTTGCCGACTCGATTGATGCGACAATGAAAAAGGTGTTCGTGCCGGTCACCAGCTTCATTCACACGCTGGAGCTAAACAAATACGAGCGTACCTACCTTTTCAACCCTACATCTGAGGGCGACATTCCCACGGGCTATTATGCCAACCAGTACTACCTGTTCAACGGGCGGGAGAACGCCGTTGACTCCATCAACGACATCACCCGGCTCACGCAGCTCAAGAACACACTCGCCCTGGCATTGCTGGAGGGCTTCAACAAATATGCCAAGGCTGGGCTGAAAGCCTTTATCAGCCACGAGTACCGCCGCTTCCAGATGCCAAACCAGACGGACAGCGTGGCCTATATGGAAAATTTCAGCGAACACAATGTCAGCATAGGGGCGCAGCTGCAAAAGGCCGAAGGCCAGACGCTCCACTACAATGCCACCCTGGAGACCTGGCTGGCGGGCGAGGATGCCGGACAGCTGAAGCTCGATGCCTCAGCCGACCTGAACTTTGCCATGCCACTCATAGGCGACACCGTTCAGCTGGCCGCGCGCGCCTATTTCCACCGCCTCAACCCCACTTTCTACCAGCGGCGATACCACTCGCAGCACTTCTGGTGGGACAACAACGGCATGGCAAAAGAGACCCGCACCCGCATCGAGGGTACTTTCAGCTACCGAAAAACCAACACCAAGCTGCGCGTTGGCATTGAGGAGATACAGAACTACACCTATCTCGGCATGAGCTACGACTTCTCTGAGACAGGCCGCCAGAACTTGACGGCGCACATGGCTCAGGAGGGTGGCAACATCAACCTGCTGACGGCCCAGCTCCAGCAGAACTTCAGGCTCGGCCCGCTCAACTGGGAGAACATTGTCACCTACCAGTCATCGAGCAACCAGGATGTGCTGCCCCTGCCCACGCTCAACGTGTGGACCAACCTCTACCTGAAGTTCAAGATTGCCCACGTGCTGAGTGTGGAGCTTGGCGCCGATGCCTGGTACTTCACGAAATACACCGCTCCCGACTTCTGCCCGCAGCTCAACCAGTTTGCCGTTCAGCAGAACAAGGAGAGCCGGGTGGAGCTGGGCGGCTACCCCTTCATTGATGTCTATGCGAACATGCACCTGAAGCGGGCGCGATTCTTCCTGATGATGAGCCACGTGAACAACGGCATGGGCAACAAGATGGCGTTCCTTGTTCCCCACTACCCCGTCAACAGCTCAGTGCTTCGCTTCGGTGTCAGCTGGAACTTCTTCAACTAAATCAGCAGCAGACCCAACGTGACGGTCAGGCCGTAGACAAAGATGTTGCGGGCTGTCTCTGCCAGGCAGGCGTTCAGTTCCCTGCCCTTGTTGATGCGCTTCATCTTCAGACAAGTGAAGACATGCAGCGCAAGGTAAATCAGCGGCAACAGAAAAGCCAAGACGTGGCCGTTTGCCCAGAACACCACCCCGCCGAGACAGGCAGCTATCCCTACACCGGCATACAGCCGCAGGCTGTTCCGCTCGCCCAGCCGCACCACCAGCGTGTTCTTCCCCACCTCACGGTCTTGCTCGCGGTCGCGGAAGTTGTTGACAATCAGCAGCGCATCGACCACCAAGCCGCAGGCCACAGAGGCCACCACCACTTCCGGGGTGCAGGTGTGAAGCTGGATGTAATAGGTAATGGAGACAGGAATCAACCCGAAGAACAGCAGCACCAGCACATCGCCCAGCCCGCGGTACGACAGGTGGGTGGTGTACAAGAAACAGAAGAACACGCACAGCAACCCAACCAGCACCATCTCCAGGCCGCCGTAGAAGACAAGCGGCAGACCCACCACGCAGGCCAGGCACGTAGTCAGGGCAATGGCCTTCTTCATTGAGTTGAGCTTCACCCACCCCTGGGCACAGGCCCGCTTCGGCCCAAGCCGTGTCTCGCTATTGTCGGCACCGTTCAGGAAATCAAAGAAATCGTTGATGAAATTGGCATCTATCTGCATGACAAATGCAAACAGCAGGCACAGCACGGCGGGCACCCACTGGAACACCTCGCCCTGATACATCTGCGCATCGACCCACGCCAGCGCCAGCCCAATCATGACGGGCACGGCCGCCCCGGTCAGCGTCTTCGGGCGGGCGGCGAGCAGCCAAGCCCTCCATGAGTCAGTCTTTATATTCGTCTCATTCATAGGAATAAACCATTTTTCTCGGTAAATAATTTGCAAAAGTAATCAGAATATTGTATATTTGCAAAAATTTAGTTCACTTTTTAACGATGGAGCGCATTTTATGAACTATCAGCAGACCAGCCCCAGCCTCGATTTGGCAGAGTTTATAGAAACTCAGATACTGCCGCAGTATGCCCAGTTCGACCGTGCCCACAGCATGGAGCATATCATCCGTGTCATCCGCAGTTCCGTGGAACTGGCAAGGCGAGTGGGCGCCGACGTGGACATGGCCTACACCGTAGCTGCCTACCACGACGTGGGGCTGACCGGCCCGCGCGCCATTCACCACGTTACCAGCGGGAAAATCCTGGCCGCCGACACCAGGCTGAAGCGCTGGTTTTCGCCAGAGCAAATCAAAATCATGAAAGAGGCGGTAGAAGACCACCGGGCTTCCGCCAGCCACACCCCCCGGAGCATCTACGGGAAAATCATTGCCGAGGCCGACAGGGATATTGACACCGAAGTCGTGCTGCGCCGCACCATACAGTACGGCCTCACCAACTACCCGCACCTGAACACCGAACAACACTGGCAGCGCTTCCACGGACATCTGGAAGAGAAATATTCGGTCAATGGCTATATCCGCCTTTGGATTCCCGGCTCGCCCAACGAGAAGAAACTGAACGACCTGCGCAACATTATTGCACAGCCCAAGCTGCTGCGCCAACATTTTGACCGCATCTTTGCCGAAGAGACCAAAAGCACTGCCGCGAATGATGCCGCGGGTGATGCCACGCAAAAAAAGTGAAACTTTTGTTTGGCAGTATCGCAAAATAAGTGTATCTTTGCAGACGATACTTGCATAGCAAGGGAATAAAGAAACATGACATTAGCAAATAAACTAACATTTATGAAAAAGCTCCATTTTTTATTTTTTGCGCTCCTTTTTAGTGCGCCGTTGACAACCTTGGCCCAGGGCGGCATTCTAATTAACGAAACAAATTTCCCTGATGAAAATTTCCGTAACTACCTGCTTGAACAGTGGTATGGTTCAGATGGCATAATCGAGGAAGAAGAAATACAACTGATTGACAATATAAGTATTCCCAACTATAATATCTACAATTTAAAAGGAATAAAACATTTTACAGCACTATCATGGTTGGCATGCAGTGATAATCATTTGACATCATTAGATGTATCGGGACTCACTGAATTGAGGAGTATAAACTGCTCTAATAATCAGCTAATATCATTGGATGTCTCAGAATGCAAAGCTTTGATGAGTCTATATTGCTATAATAATCAGATAGCATCACCATTGAATGTATCGGGATACACTGCTTTAGAATTTTTAGAATGCTATAATAACCAAATAGTTTCCTTAGACGTATCGGGGTGTACGGCGTTAACAGCTTTGCATTGTAGTGATAATCAATTAACTTCATTGAATGTGTCAGGATGCACAGCTTTGGGATATATGACATGTTATAGGACTCCGCTTGCATCGTTGGATGTATCAGGATGTACAAATTTGGAAAGATTGGAATGTGGCAATAATTCTTTAACTTCATTGAATGTGTCGGGATGCATAACATTGAGAGAGTTAAGATGCGGGGGTAATCCGCTAAACTCCTTGGACGTGTCGAGTTGTAGGGCTTTGGAAGAGTTACATTGCGATGCAATTCATGGAACTTTGATAAATGCATCAGGATGTACAGCTTTAGAATTAATAGATGGCAGCAGAGGCCAGATAGATTCTATAAATGTATCAGGATGCACAGCTTTGAGAGAGTTAAGATGTACAGACAACCAGCTACTCTCATTAAATGTATCGGGATGTACAGGATTGAGAACTTTAACGTGTACTAATAATCAGCTAACTTCATTGGATGTATCACAGAACAAAGCCCTAACGTATTTGGGTTGTGGTAATAACCAACTAACTTCGCTGGATGTGTCGCAGAACACCGCTTTAAAGGGGTTGAGTTGCGGCAATAATCAGCTGACTTCATTGACGGTATCAGAGAATACAGCTCTAACATCTTTGAGTTGTAACAATAATCTGCTAACTTCATTGGATATATTGGGTTGCATGGCATTAACATCATTGGATTGTCACAATAATCTGCTTCGAGGGGAAACAATGGACAACATTATTATAGCCCTACCACAAAACGCATCAGAAGAAAAGTATACTTTACATGTATATGATAAAACAAATGAGAATGAAGGTAATGTATGCACAGAGAGTCAAATAGCAGCAATCAAAGCAAAGGGATGGACACCATATTATTATGATATAGTTACAAATCAATGGGGTAACAGTTGGCGTGAGTGGTTTGAATATGGTGATGACTCTAACGGCATTTCCCTACCAACAGAGAATACTAATAAAAATGTTTTTATTCATAACCTTGCAGGACAACGAATAGAAAGTATAAAAGGTAAGAAGGGGATTTACATTATTGGCGGCAAGAAAGTGGTTATCAAGTAACAAAATCTTACTTGTTCTATAATAAGATGGCGGGCGGA
>JAFLSH010000074.1 GCA_022511055.1 Prevotella sp.
TTTTTCCTTTTTTAGCTTTTATCTTTTAAATCTTTTTCGTACCTTTGCACGCTGTTGGGCTCACACCCCGGTTGTTGCGGGGTGCCGACAGAAAGATAAATTGCATAGGAATATGAAAGTATTAAAATTCGGCGGAACGTCCGTAGGTTCCGTGAAAAGCATTCTTAGTTTAAAGAAAATTGTGGAGACAGAAGCCGGGCGGGGGCCTGTCATTGTTGTAGTCAGTGCCCTTAGCGGCATCACCGATAAACTCATTGCCACCGCGCAGTTGGCACTCAACGGTGATGAGCGCTGGCGGGAAGAGTTTGATGCCATGCAAACACGGCATCACCAGATGATTGACACAATCATTACTGACAATCGTAAGCGCATTGAGTTGTTTAACAAGGTTGACCAGCTTTTTGACCAGCTGAAAAGCATCTATTATGGAGTGTTCCTCATTCATGATTTGTCGGGCAAGACACAAGATGCTATCGTCTCATACGGTGAGCGCCTATCGTCAAACATTGTAGCGACACTCATCAAGAACGGGCAGCGCATGAACTCGCGCGATTTCATACGCACTGAAAAGAAACAGGGCAAGCACACGCTCGATGCCGAACTGACCAACAAGTTAGTGCGTGAAGCCTTTGCGCCATTTTTCGGAACGGCCGATGCACCTACTTCTACTCACACGGTAACCATTGTTCCCGGCTTTATCAGCCGTGACCGTGACACGGGCGAGACCACGAACTTAGGGCGTGGCGGCTCAGACTACACTGCGGCCATTATTGCAGCTGCCATGGATGCTGATGTCTTGGAAATATGGACAGATGTAGATGGATTCATGACTGCCGACCCGCGTGTCATCAAGACAGCATACACCATCAACGAGCTGAGTTACATTGAGGCGATGGAGCTGTGCAACTTCGGAGCGAAAATCATTTATCCGCCGACCATCTATCCTGTCTGCGTAAAGAATATACCCATCAAGGTCAAGAACACTTTCAACCCAGAGCATCCCGGTACGCTTATCAAGGCCAAAGTAGAAGATGACACGAAACCCATCAAAGGCATTTCGAGCATCAAAGGCACTACGCTTATCACTGTCACCGGCCTCTCGATGGTGGGTGTCATTGGCGTTAACCGCCGCATTTTCACCACACTGGCCGAGCGGGGCATTTCTGTGTTCATGGTCTCGCAGGCTTCATCAGAAAACTCCACTTCCATTGGCGTGCGTGATGAAGATGCCCAGGCTGCCGTTGATGTACTTAACGAAGAATTCGCCAAGGAAATCCAGACAGGCGCCATGTTCCCCATGCATGCTGAGAGTGGGCTGGCAACCATTGCCATTGTCGGTGAAAACATGAAACACACGCCGGGTATTGCCGGTAAGCTGTTTGGCACACTTGGGCGCAGCGGCATCTCGGTCATTGCCTGTGCCCAAGGTGCATCAGAGACCAATATCTCGTTTGTTGTTGATGGGCGATTCCTCAGAAAATCACTGAATGTGCTGCACGATTCGTTCTTCCTTTCCGAATACAAGGTGTTAAACCTCTTTATCTGTGGCGTAGGCACCATTGGCGGCAAACTCATTGAGCAGATACGCTTGCAATATGAGGAACTGATGCAACGTAACCGGCTGAAACTTAATGTGGTGGGTATTGCATCTTCAAAAGCCGGCATCTACAACCGAGATGGCATAGACTTGGAGAACTACCGGGAAGAACTGAAAGCAATGATAGACAAACGCGCGGGAATGGGGTACGATTGTGCCGCCAACACCCGGCATCTGCGCGATGAGGTTATCGGCATGAATATCTTCAATTCGGTCTTTGTAGACTGTACTGCCAGTCGCGAAGTGGCCTCACTCTATCAAGACTTCCTGAAGCATAATATCAGTGTCATTGCGGCCAACAAGATTGCCGCTTCGGGCAACTACAATGACTATATTCAGCTGAAACGTGCCGCCCGCGACCGTGGTGTCTGGTTCCGCTATGAGACAAACGTAGGTGCAGGTCTGCCTATCATTGGCACTATTAATGACTTACGAAACTCTGGAGACAAAATACTTAAAATAGAGGCAGTTCTGTCAGGAACACTCAACTTTATCTTTAATGAAATCAGTGCTGATGTTCCTTTCTCAGAGACTGTTCGGAGAGCAAAGGAACAGGGATACTCTGAGCCTGACCCACGCATAGACTTGTCGGGCATTGATGTTATCCGTAAACTGGTGATTCTGACCCGTGAAGCTGGCTATCAGGTGGAACAGGAAGATGTTGAGAAAAACCTGTTTGTGCCTAACGACTACTTCGAAGGGAGTATTGACGACTTCTGGCAAAAGCTACCCGCATTAGATGCGGACTTTGAGAAACGCCGCCAAAAGCTGCAAGCAGAGGGAAAACGGTGGCGCTTTGTGGCCACAATGGAGAACGGACAAGCCAATGTTGCCTTGAAAGAAGTAGACCATAACCATCCGTTCTACCGTCTGGAAGGCTCGAACAACATTGTGCTGCTGACCACAGACCGCTACAAGGAATACCCCATGCAGATTCAGGGCTACGGTGCCGGTGCTTCCGTGACTGCCGCTGGTGTTTTTGCCAATATCATGTCAATTGCTAACATTTAGGCACAGACTCTACCGATTATGAAACACGTTATCATATTGGCTGATGGGGCTGCCGACTTTCCTGTTAAGCAGTTAGGCGGAAAAACGCCATTGCAATATGCCAACAAGCCCATGATGGACCAGCTGGCGCGTGAAGGGCGCTCAGGGCGGCTCGTTACCGTGCCGGAAGGATTCCCACCGGGAAGTGAAGTGGCAAACACAGCCATTTTAGGCTACGACTTAAATCAGGTTTATGAAGGGCGCGGCCCATTGGAAGCCGCTTCCATTGGTTACGAGATGGCAGATGACGATTTGGCCATACGCTGCAATATCATTACGTTAGAAGATGGAAAGATTATCACCCACAACGGCGGCAATCTGGAAACAGAAGACGGCGACAAGCTCATCAGATACCTGAACGAACATTTAGGCAGCGACCGCGTAAAGTTCATTACCGGCATTCAGTACCGCCATCTGCTCATTATTCGTGGCGGGTCAAAGCACATTGTCTGCGCCCCACCCCATGACCACCCCAACGAGCCATGGCGCCCGCTATTGGTGAAAGCCGAAGAGCATGCGCCGAATGAAGAAGGGCGCATGACAGCCCAAGAGACTGCCGACTTGCTGAACAGTCTCATCTTGAAATCTCAAGAACTGCTGCCCCAACACCCATACAATCAGGCGAAAGCCGCTAAAGGCGAGCGGCAGGCCAATAGCATCTGGCCCTGGTCGGGTGGCTATCGCCCTTCCATGCAGACACTGCAAGAACAATACCCGCAAATCAAGGCTGGCTCTGTCATTTCTGCCGTTGACCTGATTCGCGGCATTGGGCACTATGCCGGGCTGAAGATAGTCGAGGTGAAGGGAGCCACGGGACTGGCCAACACCAACTATGAAGGCAAGGCACAGGCGGCCATTGATGCCTTGAAACAAGGAGACGACTTCGTTTTTGTTCACGTGGAAGCCAGTGATGAAGCCGGGCATGATGGCGACATAGCGCTGAAAGTCAGAACAATCGAGTATCTGGACCAGCGACTAATAGCCCCCATTTATAACGAAATACGCACATGGAAGGAGCCAGTCTGCATGGCAGTCTTGCCTGACCATCTCACACCTGTTGAAATGCGCATTCACGTTGGCGAGCCCGTGCCATTCCTTATCTGGCACCCCAACATTGAGCCAGATGAGGTACAGCAATATGATGAGATTTCTTGTACCCGTGGGGCTTACGGACTGCTGCGCCTCAATGAGTTCATGCAGACTTTTATGTCTATTGATTAACCATAACTTATTAACAAAGAAACATTTACAGATAGAATTATCATGCAATACTACAGCACTAATCATCAAGCACCAATAGCCACGCTCGAAAAAGCAGTGGTGAAAGGACTGGCGGAAGACCGCGGCCTCTATATGCCTGAGCGCATCAACAAACTGCCGAAGACATTCTTCGACCACATACAGGATATGGAGTTTCAAGACATTGCCTTTCATGTGGCAGAAGCCTTTTTCGGCGAAGACATTGCCTCTGATGAGCTACGGAAACTGGTCTATGACACATTGCAGTTCGACTGCCCTGTAGTGAAAGTAAAAGACAACATCTACAGTCTCGAACTATTCCACGGCCCGACCTTAGCCTTCAAAGACGTGGGCGCCCGCTTCATGGCACGCCTGCTCCAGTATTTCATTCGGCAAGAGGGCGGCAAGCAGCAGGCCAACGTGCTGGTAGCCACCAGCGGCGATACAGGCTCTGCGGTTGCCAATGGCTTTTTGGGAGTGAACGGCATTCATGTCTACGTACTCTACCCGAAGGGCAAGGTGAGCCCTATTCAGGAGTGTCAGTTCACCACGTTGGGGCAGAATATCACGGCCATCGAAGTGGATGGCGTATTTGATGATTGTCAGGCACTGGTGAAGTCAGCCTTCATGGATGAAGAACTCAACCGGCACATGCGCCTTACCTCTGCAAACAGCATCAACGTGGCACGTTTCCTGCCCCAAGCGTTCTACTACTTCAACGCATACGCCCGCATGAAGCAGCAAGGCTTGGCCGACAACCTTGTCGTTTGCGTGCCTTCTGGCAATTTCGGAAACATCTGTGCTGCCCTTTTCGGCCATGAAATGGGGTTGCCCATCAGCCGTTTTGTTGCAGCCAACAATGCCAACGACATTTTCTACAACTATCTTCAGACGGGGCACTATGACCCGAAGCCCTCCATGCAGACTTTGGCCAACGCCATGGATGTCGGCGACCCTTCTAACTTTGCGCGCATAGTCAATCTCTATTCACAGAACGGCGCGCTTTCGGCTGCGGAAACGCATCAGGCCATCACTTCCCTCATCAGCGGTGCTACCTACAAAGACGAGCAGATTTGCAAGACCATGCGCCAGTGCTACGAGGAAACGGGCTACATTCTTGACCCTCATGGCGCTTGTGGCTATCAGGCGTTGGCAGACCTTTTGAAGCCAGGGGAAGTCGGCGTGTTCTGCGAGACAGCCCACCCGGCAAAGTTCAAGGAAAAGGTTGATGATATTCTCAATATAGACGTGGAGATACCAACCCGCCTGCGCGCCTTCATGCAGGGGCAGAAGCAGAGCATACCTATGACAAAGCAGTTTGAGGACTTCAAGCAATACTTGCTGAAGCAATGATGATGTAAAGCCAAGCCTACACGAAAAAGAGCTTACAGTCGTAAGCTCTTTTTCGTTGCCTTGGATTCGTTTTGCAGCCGGTCTAACGCCGTTACCACGTATGTGTACTTCTGCTTGCCTTGGTCGTAAGGCAGCTTCAGATAGGTCTGCTGCGTAATGGCCACAATCTTCGCGGGGTCAGCCGTGTCAATTTTCTCGCCTTTTGCAAAGCGATAGACCACATATTTCGCCGCCTCATCTTGCCACCCCTTGCCTTTCGGGGCGCTCCAGAACAGCACATAGCCATCACTGGTCCATATAGGTTTCACACTGCGCGGCTTCTTGGGGGCTTTACCGTCTATAAAAGCCATCTGGGGCTGCAAGGCCGGCGTGCGCCAATACTGCTGACGCAAGGCCGTGCCGTAATTACCCACATTGTCAACCACCGCCTTGGCATACCAGAGTACCGTGCCCTTCACTTTGGGGAGCTGCTGGTGTAGGCGCATCTTGGCCGGCAGCTGATGGCTGTTGGGATTCTGCGGGTCAGCGTATTTCACCGTGCGCTCCACATCTTCGCCAATGAAGAGCGGCCGATTTGAAGCATACTGGCTCCACCACTTGATGAGAGTCTCATAATCAGCGGCCTTGTTGCCAATCTCCCAATAAATCTGCGGCACACAATAGTCGAGCCAGCCGTTGTTAATCCAAAGCAGAATGTCAGCATATAAGTCATCATAGTTTTGCAGCCCATTCGTCTGACTGCCTATGTCTGCACTCCGCTTGTTACGATAGATGCCAAACGGCGAGATGCCGACTTTCACCCAAGGCTTGGCCTGATGGATAGTCTTGTAGAACTGCTCAATGAAGAGATTCACATTGTAGCGGCGCCAGTCACCCCTATCGCGAATGCCATTCTGATACTGCCGGTACTGCTGGTCATCAGGAATGGTCTGACCCGCAGCCGGATAGGGATAAAAATAATCATCCATGTGAATGCCATCTACATCATATCGGGTTACAATGTCCTTTGCCACTTCGCAGATATAGTCACGGTTTTCGGGAATGGCCGGATTCAGGATGGTCAACCCATCATATTCAAAGCAGTTCTGCGGCTTGCGCACTTTGATATGCTTCGTAGACAGCTGGGTTGTACTCTTTGTGCGGGCCCGGAAGGGATTAATCCATGCGTGCAGCTCCATGCCGCGGCGATGGCACTGCTCTATCATCCACTGCAAGGGGTCCCAATACGGACTGGGCGCCTGCCCCTGCTGCCCGGTCAGAAAGCGCGACCATGGCTCCAGTCTGCTCTCGTAAAGGGCATCACACTCCGGGCGCACCTGAAAGATAATGGCATTCACGCCATCCTTCTGCAATTCATCTAATTGATAGCTAAGTGTTTGCTGCATCTTCTGGGTTGACATGCCCTGAAACTGCCCGTTCACACACTGAATCCATGCTCCACGGAATTCACGCTTCATCTGCGCCCCCGCAGTCAATGCTCCCATTGCTGCCAGCACTAATAGAAAGATAGCTTTCTTCATTATTTCAAGAATTCATAGATTTCACTTGTCCAATCTTTACCGTTCTCAGGACAGAAAGTCCGAATGCCCAGCTGCGAGGCAGCCGCCACATTCCTCACCCCATCATCAACAAAAAGCGTTTCTGCCGGAGTAATCTGCTCTGCCCGCAGCACGCGCTCGAAAAATTCCAGGGAAGGCTTCATGACACCCTGCTCATAACTGCAATAAACAGCATCCAGATAGTAGTCAATGGCATGGCCATGCCCATCAAACTCCGAAGAACGCACCCACGACATCATGTAAGGGTTTGTGTTCGACAGCAGCATGAGCCGATAGCCCTGCTGGCGCAACTTCACGAGCAAGTCGAGGTTGCGCTGCGGCACTTCCTTGGCATAGCCCAGCCAGGCATGGCGACATTCGGCGTATGTCAGCTCGCGCCCCGCCAGCTTTCCGGCCTCTTGGCGGAAGGTTTCGGCATCTATCTTTCCCTCTTCCAGCAAGCCGAAGATGCCGCCTTGCGTGTAGGCATCAAGCTGCTGCTCGGCATCGGCTATGCCCAATGCCTTGAAACGGCGTATGGCCTCTGGCTGTTCCAAAGTGAGAATCACGCCCCCGAGGTCAAAAATAATATTCTTTATCATTTTGCTATAAACATTTGTCATTCAAACAGTTTTGCGCCGCTGCTCCTTGCCTCATCAATAGAGAGCAGTTGCTGCTGGGTGCGCTGGTAGTCTTGTCTGAGATGCGCATACTTTTCGTCAAGCTCCTGTCGCATTGCCTGCCCATCGCCCATCAGGCGGGCCGCCGCAAGCGCATTCTGCGAGGCATCTTTCATCCACACAACCGGCCCGCTGTACACGGGCGCAATCCTGAGCGCCACGTGCAGTTCGCTGGTGGTCGCCCCGCCTATCATGATGGGAATATGCAGGCCGGCCCGCTCCAGTTCCGCGGCTATGCTGACCATCTCTTCCAGACTGGGCGTAATCAGACCGCTCAGCCCTATCATGTCAACCTGCTCCTCAACAGCCTTTCTGACAATCTGCTCTGCCGGCACCATCACGCCCATGTCTATCACTTCATAGCCGTTGCAGGCCATGACCACAGCCACGATGTTCTTCCCTATGTCATGCACATCACCCTTTACCGTGGCCAGCAGCACCTTGCCAGCCGTTCTGCCGCCGCTGCCTGCCTGCTCCGCCTCGATGTGGGGCTGCAAGACGGTTACCGCCTGCTTCATAGTCCTGGCGGTCTTCACCACCTGCGGCAGAAACATCTTGCCCTGCCCGAACAGCTCGCCTACACGGTTCATGCCTGCCATGAGCGGCCCTTCAATGATGTCGACGGCACGGGGAAACTTCGCCAATGCTTCTTTCAGGTCAGCTTCCAGATGGTCGCCAATGCCCTTCACCAAGGCTTGTGCCAACCGTTCTTCCAACGGCATGGCGCGCCAGGCATCCGGGGGGGCTGGCTGAGCCGCCGGCGCTGAGGTCTGAGCCCCCATAGCGCCGTTGGCCGAGCGGTGCATTTCGCTTGCCAGCTCTATCAGCCTTTCGGCGGCATCAGGCTTTCTGTTCAGTATCACATCTTCAATGATTTCCAGCTGCCCGGCTGGTATATCGCTATAGGCAACTGTCGTTGCCGGGTTGACAATGCCAAAGTCCATGCCCTGCTGAACAGCATGGTGGAGAAAGACGGCGTGCATGGCCTCACGGATGTAGTTGTTACCCCGGAACGAGAACGACAAATTGCTCACGCCACCGCTCACGTGCGCCCCGGGCAAGTTCTGGCGAATCCAGCCGGCAGCCCGGATAAAGTCCTGCGCATAGGCATCATGCTCTTTCATGCCCGTTGCGACAGTCAGTATGTTCGGGTCAAAGATAATGTCGAATGGATTCATCTTAACTTCCTCAGTCAGAATCCGATATGCCCTGCTGGCTATCTCTATGCGGCGCTCATAGCTGGTGGCCTGCCCCTGCTCATCGAAGCACATCACCACCACGGCCGCCCCATAGCGCATGCAGTCGCGGGCATGGCTGACAAAGACTTCCTCGCCTTCCTTCAGCGAGATGGAGTTGACAATGCTCTTGCCCTGAACACACTTCAAGCCAGCCACAATGACCTCCCACTTCGAGGAGTCAATCATCACGGGCACACGGGCAATGTCTGGCTCGGCGGCAATCAAGTTCAGGAATGTTACCATTTCGGCTTGGGCATCAAGCAGACTATCATCCATGTTGATGTCTATCACCTGCGCACCGTCTTGCACCTGCCTGCGGGCAATGGCGAGCGCTTCGTTGTATTGCTTTTCCCTGATAAGCCGCAGAAAACGCCTGGAGCCAGCCACGTTGCACCGCTCGCCGACATTGACAAACGCAGTGCCTGCGCCCGGGCGGCTCTCCTGTGCCAAGACCTCCAGCCCCGACAGCCACAGAGCCTGCGGGCGGGCAGCCACGGCGTGGGGCTGCTTCCCCTCTACCAGCGGAACATACTGGCGAATGAACGCATCAGTTGTGCCGCAGCAGCCGCCGACGATGTTCACCAGCCCTTCGTCTATCAGCTCGCCCATCTGCACGGCCATTGCCTCGGGTGTCTCGTCATAAAGCCCCATCTGATTGGGCAGCCCGGCATTGGGATAGCACGATATGTAGTAAGGCGCGCGCTGTGCCAGCTCCCTGAGGAACGGCTTCAGCTGGCGGGCACCAAACGAGCAGTTCAACCCGATGGAGAAAATCGGATAGGTAGACACCGAGGCCAAGTAAGCCTCAAGCGTTTGCCCCGACAAAGTGCGCCCCGCCAAGTCGCTGACCGTGACCGAAAGCATGATGGGCAGCTCAACCCCACGGCGCTGCATGGCAGTCATGGCCGCATCGATGGCACACTTGGAGTTGAGCGAATCGAAAATGGTCTCTATCAGCAGGGCATCTACCCCGCCCTCTATCAGCGCCTCTGCCTGCTCCGTATAGGCCGCAAACAGCTGATTGTATGTGAGGTCTCGGCGAGCCGGATTGCTCACATCGGGCGACATGGAGCAAGTCTTGTTGGTCGGCCCGATGCTCCCCGCCACGAATCTCGGCTTTTCCGGCGTAGCATATTCGTCAGCCACCTGCCGGGCCAGCCGCGCACCCTCCAGTGCCATCTTACGCGCCAGGTGCTGCAAATGGTAGTCAGCCTCGCTGATGCGCTGGGCGCTGAACGTGTTGGTCTCAATGATGTCAGCCCCCGCCGCCAGATAGCGCCGGTGAATGTCGGCCACCACATCAGGCCGTGTCAGGCAAAGCACATCATTGTTGCCCTTCATCTGCACACTGCCCAGCGCAGAGCCATCAGCCGCACCGGCAGACCGGCCAAAAGCCCCGACCGCGGCACGTATCTCATCATTCCAGAAATCCTCTTCCCGAAGGCTGTACGACTGTATCATTGTCCCCATGGCCCCATCGAGAATCAGGATGCGCTCTCTGATTATATCCTCAAGTCTGGTCATCTGTACACTTTCATTGCCCGGTCCATCTCGCGGCGGTCTTCCTTCTCCTTCAGCGTCTGACGTTTGTCAAACGCCTTCTTACCCTTACACAAGGCAATATCCATCTTGGCCCGCCCCTTTCCGTCAATGAACACCAGCAGGGGCACTATCGTGAAGCCGGTCTGCTTCGTGGCACTGCCCAGCCTGGCAATCTCGCGCTTGGTGAGCAGCAGCTTTCGGTCGCGCTTCATGTCGTGGTTGTTGTACGACCCATAGAAATAAGGCGACACCGACATGCCGCGCACCCACATCTCGCCGTTGATAATCAGGCAATAGGTGTCCACCAGGCTGGCCTTGCCCGCACGGATGCTCTTGATTTCCGTGCCAGTCAGCACCAGCCCGGCCGTAAACGTCTCTATGACGAAATACTCAAACTGGGCTTTCCTGTTCTTGATGTTTACCGGGCTTTTCTTCCTTATCTCCTCTTCCTGCTTGTTCATTCCTCAATCACTACAAAGTCCTCTATATGGTCATCGACGTACTGGGCTATCTGCTCTGTCCACTCTTCCTCATGGTCCACGAACTGGTCATCTAAGTCGTCAAACTCGGGCAGCTGTTCAAACAGCGCCATGAACTCCTCATCGCTCAGCTCGCGCTCTATCTGCTCGCGGTACTTCAGCCATAGCGTATGACCATCATAGACGAGCTTCGACAGGTCGCGCAATCCCCACATCTTCAGCACCTTTGCCAGAGGATTGGCAAAGATGAACGGGCCGTAGCCATTGTAAATCAGCTGGACAAAGCCGCCATCCATGACCTCACGGTGCAGAATATCCCACGCCAGCAACGTCAGCTGCTCCGTGGTCAGCGCGCCCATGTTCTCTGCCGTCAGCTGCCCGCCGATGGCATCATTGATGGCCTTGACAAACGCATTAAGAAAAGTGTCAATTCCCTCCATGGCTGCCTGTTGCAGCACACTGTCTTTTACTTTTACCGTTACTTCTTCCATAACGTCTGCAAAGATACTACATTTTTGCGAAACGGCAAAATAATCATCAGCTAAAGATGTGAAATCCCCTCGCGCGCACGCGTGTGTGCGTAATAGTACTGAAACAGGCTGGCAGCCCCACACCCTCGACACCCACAGCACCCAATTTGGGTGTCGGGGGTGTCGAGGGTGTGGGGCTGTCAGCCTGATTGGCTACTATATACGCGCGCGTACGCGCGAGATTATTTGTCGGAGTTAAAGGAGTTATCGAAGTTACAGGAGTTAAGCCATATGTTCTACCCCAAATTTTGGGTTATTCCCAAAAATCAGTGACTATTTCCCATAAAGTACCGAGTAATTTTCGTAACTCGGCACTTTAGCC
>JAFLSH010000075.1 GCA_022511055.1 Prevotella sp.
GTATAAACCATAGGGAAATTATACGTATAAATTTACGGAATTTGTGCGTTCTGCCGCCAAAGTAAGTGGCGGCGGCGTACAATATTTGTCGTTTTCGTGCGTTATTGATAATGTGTTGAAACGGTTAACCATATTGTTTGGCCTGCTGGCGCTGGCATTCCATGCCCGCGCCCAGTATGACCCGTCGTTCAGTCATTACTGGTCGATGGAGCCGGCGTATAACCCGGCCTCCGTGGGAAAGGAAGCGAAGCTGAACGTGGCGGCGGCCTACAACATGACCCTGGCTGGCTTTGAACACAACCCGAAGACCATGTTTGCCTCGGCAGACATGCCGTTCTATTTCCTGGGGGCCTATCACGGCGCGGGGGTGCAGCTGCTGAACGATGAGATTGGCCTGTTCTCGCACAAGAAACTGGCGTTGCAGTATGCCTATAAGCACCGCCTGCTGGGCGGCACCGTCAGCGTGGGCGTGCAGGCGGGGGTGCTGAGCGAGGGCTTCGATGGGTCTGGCCTGGATTTGGAAGATGCCAACGACCCCGCTTTCTCGCGCTCGGCGGTAACGGGCACGGGCTTCGACCTGTCTGCGGGGCTTTACTACCGCCACCGCAGGTGGTATGTGGGCGTGTCGGCGCTGCACCTGAACGCACCCACGGTCGATTTGGGCGAAACCAACGAAATAAGCATCGGTGCGGCGTATTATTTTACGGCCGGATACAATATTCAGCTGAGAAATCCGTTTCTATCTATGCACACGTCTGTTCTCGGCCGCTCAGATGGTGTCGGCTACAGGGGCGACATAACGGCTCTGCTGAAGTACACCAACGACCAGAAGATGATGTATGCCGGCCTGGGCTACAGCCCAACGAATTCCGTGACCGTGTTCCTGGGCGGGGTGGTCCGTGGCATCAGGCTTGGCTACAGCTATGAGGCTTACACGTCGGCCATCAACATAGGCAACGGCAGCCACGAGCTGTTTGTCGGCTACCAGACCGACATTAACCTGTTCAAGAAAGGCCGCAACCGCCACCAGAGTGTGCGCATCTTGTAGCGCCTGCCGCCGCCGCGGCGGCAAGAGGGGCTCGGAGAGTGAAGAAACTGAAAAAAATAGAATATTGTGAAGATGGGAAAAATGAATCTTTTGCGAAACATAATGCGGGGTGGGCACTGCGGTGTCGCCCGACTGCTCTTGGGGGGCTGGGTGTGCTGCGCTGTCCTTCTGCTGCTCACCGGCTGCTTCGGCGGCAGGCTGTCTTCCCAGCAGGGGGGTGAGGTGACGGGTGCCGGTGGCCGCAGCTTCTCAGAGCCAACGCCGTTTGGCATGACCCTCATCAAGCGGGGGCACCTGCGCATGGGGCTTGAGACCCAGGACTCGCTCTGGGGGCGGCAGACACCTGTGCGCGACATCTCGGTAGAGGGCTTCTGGATGGATGATACGGAGATTACCAACTCTGAGTATAAGCAGTTTGTCAACTACGTGCGCGACTCCATACTCCGCGAGCGGCTGGCAGACCCCAACTATGGCGGTGATGAGAGCTACAAGATAGAAGATGAGGAAGACAAGAACGGCAACGTCATTCCGCCCCATCTGAACTGGAAAAAGCCGCTGCCGCGCAAGCCTAACGAAGATGAGCAGCGCGCCATAGAGAGCCTCTACGTGACCAATCCCGTAACGGGTGAGCGCATGCTCGATGCCTCGCAGATGAACTACCGCTACGAAATCTATGACTACACGGCTGCCGCCCTGCGGCGCAACCGCCTGAATCCGGCAGAGCGCAACCTGAACACCGATATTGCCGTGGATACGCAGGAGACGGTGTGGATATCGAAAGACACGGCCTACATAGACGATGAGGGGCGCATTGTGCGGCAGACACTGAACAGAGAGCTGACCGGCCCGTGGGATTTCCTGAACACCTACATTGTCAACATCTACCCCGACACAACTTGCTGGGTGAACGACTTCCCCAATGCCGATAACGAAGTCTATATGCGCAACTATTTCTCTAATCCCGCCTACAATGACTACCCCGTGGTGGGGGTTACGTGGGAGCAGGCCAATGCGTTCTGCGCATGGCGCACGGAATATCTGCTGAAAGGGCTCGGCCCGGCGGCGCGCTACGTGCAGCGCTACCGTCTGCCGACTGAGGCCGAATGGGAATATGCCGCCCGCGGCAAGGAAGGCAACGAGTTCCCCTGGGAGAACGGCGATGTGGCTTCGGGCAAGGGCTGCTTCTATGCTAACTTCAAGCCAGATGATGGTAACTACACCAAAGATGGCAACCTGATAACCTCGAAGGTGGGCATCTATGCCGCCAACTCCAACGGTCTTTACGACATGGCGGGCAACGTGGCCGAGTGGACTTCGACTATCTATACCGAAGCCGGTGTCGATGCCATGAATGATGTGAATCCGCAGCTGAGCTACAATGCCGCCATCGAAGACCCCTATCGGCTGAAGCGGAAAACCGTGCGCGGCGGCTCGTGGAAAGACCCCGAGAGCTACATCCGCTCGGCATGGCGCACCAGCGAGTACCAGAATCAGCCGCGCTCCTACATCGGCTTCCGCTGTGTGCGCAGCCTGGCCAACACCGTGAGCGAGAAGGCCAAGCCCACTAACTCGGGCAAGAAGAGAAAGTAGGCGGCGCACAGGCAGAGACAGTAATTTGGAAAATCTGAAAACACTAAATGAGTTGAGATGACACAGTACAGCAAATTCAATATGATTTACCGCTTGCAGAAGTGGCTTGACAGCGTTCCCGGGCAGACATTCATGAACTATGCCTACAGCTGGGGCGCCTCTATCGTGATTCTTGGTACGCTCTTCAAGCTGACCCACCTGCCGGGTGCCAACTTCATGCTGTTCCTGGGCATGGGCACAGAGGTGGTGGTCTTCTTCATTGCGGCCTTTGACCGCCCGTTTGACAAAACGGCAGACGGCATGGACCTGCCGACCCATGTCGGCGACACGGAGAGTGTCGGCGGCGGTGCTACAATCGTGATTGGCGGCGGTGCAGATGCGAGTGCCGGCGCGCCCATGGGCGGTGGCGCTGCGGCGGTCGACACAGAGGCCATTGCCGCCGTCTCGGCTTCCGTGACAACCGTGGCGGGCAGCACCGGCGTGCCGATAGCCCCCAGCGTAAACCCGGAACTGGAAGAGGCAACGGCCAACTACGTGGAAGAGCTGAAGCGCCTGACCGAGATGCTGGCCAAGGTGGCAGAGCAGAGCGAGCGGCTGGCGCGCGACTCTGAGGAAATGGAAAACCTGAACCGCACGCTGACCGGCATCTGCAAGATTTACGAAATGCAGCTGAAGGGTGCCAGCCAGCAGATTGGCACTATCGATGAAATCAACGAGCAGACCCGCCGCATGGCCGACCAGATTGCCGACCTGAACGGCATCTACGCCCGCATGATTGAGGCCATGACAGTGAACATGCCCAAGACTACCCTCTAAATCCTAACTCTACAATTGTTACCAGTCAAATCCATAGAGTAAAATGGCAATCAAGAAAAGACCAGAGTCTCCGCGCCAGAAGATGATCAACCTGATGTATGTGGTGTTGATGGCTATGCTGGCGCTGAACGTATCGAATGAGGTGCTGAACGGCTTCTCTATCGTTGAGGAGAGCCTGAATCGCACCACATCGAATGCGGCAAGGGAGAATCTGGCTATATATAACGACTTTGAACAGCAGCTGAAGGCCAATCCGCAGAAGGTGCAGGAGTGGTACGACAAGGCGCAGCAGGTGAAGCAGATGAGTGACTCGCTCTACAACTTCGCCGCCGAGCTGAAACAGGCCATTGCCCGTGAAGCCGATGGCAAGAAGGGCAATCCCGCCAGTCTTCAGAACAAGGAAGACCTGGAAGCCGCCAATCAGGTGATGTTAGCGCCGGGGCGCGGCCGCGGCAGTGAGCTGAAACTGGCCATTGACAACTACCGCGATGGTATTCTGCTGATGATTCCCGACACGGCCAAGCGCCGCAACATTGCAAACGACCTGACTACAGAGGTGCCGGCGGGCGCGGCCACGCCGGGCAAGAACTGGCAGGAGTATATGTTCGAGTCGATGCCTGCCGCTGCCGCTGTAACGCTGCTTTCCAAGCTCCAGAGCGATGTGCGCAACGCCGAGAAGGAAGTTCTCCACACGCTGGTGCAGAATATTGACGTAAAAGACATTCGTGTCAACGCCCTGGAAGCGTTTGTCATTCCTAACTCGCAGACTATCGTGCGCGGCGATAAGTTCTCGGCCCACATAGTCATGGCGGCCGTTGACACCACGCAGGTGCCTGACATTTACATTGGCAATCAGAAGGTGGAACTCCGCGATAATCTCTATGAGCGCGTGTGCGGCGCCACGGGCGACTTCACGCTGGCGGGCTACATGGAGACCGTGAACGGCAACGGCGACAAGATACGCCGCGATTTCTCGCAGAAATACACCGTAGTCGACCCCAGCGCCACCGTTTCGGCCGACCTGATGAACATGCTCTACGCCGGCTACAACAACCCCATTAGCGTGTCTGTTCCGGGTGTGCCTCTCAACAAGATTCAGGCCACCATGTCAGGCGGTACGCTCACGCCCACCGGCCCGGGCCGCTACATTGCGCGCCCCTCTTCGGTCGGGCAGAACGCGGTTATCACCGTGACCTCTACCAACACCGGCCGGCCGCAGCAGATGGGGCAGTTCACCTTCCGTGTGCGCAAGTTGCCCGACCCCACGCCCTACATTCCCGTCAAGGATGCCCAGGGCAACGGCGACCGCTTCCACGGCGGCAACATGTCGGTGCAGCAGCTGCTGACAGCTGAGGGCATTGGGGCGGCCATTGATGATGGCATACTCGACATTGGCTTCAAGGTGCTGTCGTTTGAGGTGGTGTTCTTCGACAATATGGGTAATGCCCTGCCCATGGTCAGTGATGGTGCTAACTTCTCTGCCCGCCAGAAGGAAACGTTCCGCAAGCTGAGGCGTAACCGCCGCTTCTACATCTCCCGTGTCGTTGCCGTAGGCCCTGATGGCATACAGCGCACGTTGCAGAACTCGTTAGAGGTAATCGTAAAGTGATAATAATTGAGAACTGAAGATGAATATGAAACAGAAGTCAATGAATAAGAACGGAAACTGGGTGCTGAGGCTGGTGGTTGCGGCTGTCTGCCTGCAATGCTCGCTTCTCAATGCCTCATTCTCCGTATGCTCGGCTCAGCCCAAGAAGAGTCGTGTGCAGCAGACCCAGCAGAAGCAGCAGGGAACACGCCCCTCTGCCTCTTCGGGCATGACCCGCCGCATGCAAATCAGTTATCCCGTGGCGCTCGACATGCCTGAGGATGTGGTGTGGCGGCGCGACATCTACCGCGAGCTGAACTTGGAAGAAGAGGCCAACGCCGGGCTCTACTACCCGGCGCAGCCGCAGGGCCGGCAGATGAATCTGTTTACCTATATCTTCAAGTTGGCACAGAACAACTACATTCCCATCTACGAATACAGTGCCACCAACGATGGCAATGATGACTTCTCGGAGACGGCGAAGGTAGACATGAAGACGGTGCTGCAAGACCACGGCATACACTTCACCGAGGAAGATGGGAAGCTGAAGGTGGAGAACAACCACATACCCTCTGAGGAAGTGACCAAGTACTACCTGAAGGAGAGTGCCTACTACGACCAGACCAATGCCACGTTCCGCATCAAGGTGATAGCCCTGTGCCCCATCATGGAAGACAAGGATTTCGGCGGCGAGCCCCTTTTCTGGGTGAAGTACAGCGATTTGGAGCCGTTCCTGAGCCGCCAGACCATCATGACTTCCAACGTGAACAATGCGGCTGTGATGTCTATGGATGACTATTTCACGCAGAACAAGTACAAGGGCAGTATCTATAAGACCAACAACATGCTGGGCAAGACACTGGCGCAGATGGTCGGCGAAGACTCGGTCAGCCTCTCTGCCGAGCAGCGCCGTATCGAGGCCGAGCTGGAGGCTTTCCGCAAGCACATCTACGGCGACCCCGCCAAGCGTGACTCGCTCGACTCGCTGGCCGCCAACAATCCGCAGAACTTGAAGGCTGCCCAGAAAAAGAGCCGCCAGCAGTCATCGGCTGCCAGCCCGCGCACGAAGACCGAGAGGGCTTCTCGCTCCAAGTCGTCAGCCTCTTCTTCCTCAGCCCCTGCCGCCCGTGTAACGGTGCGCCGCCAGCGGCACTAACCCATTGAAAACGCGTTTTAATTCAATAAGTTTAACTTTTTAACAATTTGCAAATTATTATGAAGAAAGTTTTTACCTCAATGCTTCTGCTTGCCGCCATGCTGGTGGCAGTGCCTGCGCAGGCACAGGGAGTGAAGTTCGGTGTCAAGGGTGGTTACAACATCACCAGTATGAAAATTGATGATGCAGCAGCCAGTGTCAAGGACAACAAGAACGGCTGGTATGTTGGCCCTACGGTGAAGGTCTCGCTGCTCGCCGGCCTGGGTGTCGATGGTGCTATCTTCTACGACCAGCGCGAAACAGAGTTGGAAGGCACTGCCGAGCCTATTAAGCAGCAGTCAATCCTTGTGCCCATTAACTTGCGCTATAACATTGGGCTGGGCGGTCTTGCCGGCATCTATGGTGCTGTTGGCCCGCAGTTCGGCTTCAATGTTGGCGATGCCGATTTCAGCCTCAAGAACGCTGTGTCTCAGGTTGAGGATAAGTTCCAGCTGAAGAAAGCTACCTTTGGCATTAACGTTGGTGCCGGTGTCTATCTGCTGAAGCGACTTGAAGTGGGCTTTGTCTACAACATTCCGCTTGGCAACACAGCCGATTACAGTGAAGGCACCGCACTGAGCGGAACGGTTGAGGCCGCCAAGAAATTCGACGTAAAGAGCAACACCTGGCAGGTGTCTGCCGCCGTTTACTTCTAAGCCGGGCGTGTTTGCCGATGTCATGCTGCCCCTGCCGCTTGACGGCTTGTTCACCTATTCCGTGCCGCCGGCGCTGGCCGGAGGGGTGAAGACGGGCATTCGTGTACTCGTTCCTTTCGGCCGCAACAAGCAGTATGTCGGCATAATAGCCCAGTTACATGACAATCCGCCAGAAGGCTATCAAGTCAAGGATATCCTTCTGCTGTTCGACCAGCAGCCGATATTGCTCCCCGAGCAGTATCGGCTGTGGCAATGGATTGCCGACTACTATCTCTCGCCCATCGGCGAGGTCTACAAGGCGGCCCTGCCTGCCGGCCTGAAGGCCGAGGAGGGCTACCGGCCCAAGACCGAGACCTATATCCGCCTGACCGAGACCTACCGCAGCGAGGCCATGCTGCACGTGGCGCTGAACATGCTGAAGCGCGCCCGCAAACAGGAAGAGGCTTTCTGCGAGTACCTGGCTCTGTCGGGCTGGGATAAGTTAGGGCAGCATGCCGGCGCGGAGCAGCCCCCCATCACCGAGATTACCCGCGAAGAGCTGATGAACACGAGCCATGCCACCAGCGAGACCATCAGCCAGCTGCTGCGCCGGGGCATACTTGAGACCTACGAGGTGGAAGTGGGGCGGCTGAATCACGGCGGCGAGCCGCACCCCGAACACATCAAGCAGCTGAATGCCGCCCAGCAGACGGCCTACAACCAGGTGCTGTTCAGCTTTCTGAACAAAAACGTGACACTCTTGCACGGTGTGACTTCCAGCGGCAAGACCGAGCTTTATATCCACCTGATTCAGCGCGAGATTGAGGCCCACCGGCAGGTACTCTACCTGCTGCCCGAGATTGCGCTCACCGTGCAGATGATGGAGCGGCTGCGGCGTGTCTTTGGCAACCGCCTGGGCATCTACCACTCGAAGTACAGCGATGCCGAGCGTGTGGAAATCTGGCAGAAGCAGCTTTCCGCCCATCCCTACGATGTCATTCTCGGCGCGCGCTCGGCCGTTTTCCTGCCGTTCCAGCAGCTCGGCCTTGTCATTGTCGATGAGGAACACGAGACCAGCTACAAGCAGCAGGACCCCGCGCCCCGCTACCATGCCCGCTCGGCAGCCATTGTGCTGGCCTCGATGTTCGGCGCCAAGACACTCCTCGGCACGGCCACGCCCTCCATGGAGTCTTACCACAACGCCCACACCGGCAAGTACGGGCTGGTCACCCTGACCGAGCGCTATCAGGGCATAGAACTGCCTGAGGTTCAGGTGGTTGACACCAAGGACTTGCAGCACCGCAAGCTGATGAACGGCCCCTTCTCGCCCCTGCTGCTGGCGCGGGTGCGCGAGGCGCTGGAGCGCGGCGAGCAGGCCATTCTCTTCCAGAATCGCCGTGGCTATGCCCCCATGCTGGAGTGCCGGCAGTGCGGCTGGGTGCCCCGCTGCCAGAACTGCGATGTCTCGCTGACACTCCACAAGACCACGGCCCTGTTGACCTGCCACTACTGCGGCTACACCTGCCGGCTGCCGCAGGAGTGCCCGGCCTGCGAGTGCCGCGAGCTGAAGTCGGTGGGCTATGGCACGGAGAAGATTGAAGACCACGTGCGCGACATCTTTCCCGAGGCGCGGGTCAGCCGCATGGACCTCGACACCACCCGCACCCGCCACGCCTACGAGCGCATTATCGGCGACTTTGCCGCCGGGCGCACCAATCTGCTCATTGGCACGCAGATGATTAGCAAGGGGCTCGACTTCGGGCGGGTCAGTGTCGTGGGCATTCTCAACGCCGACACCATGCTCAACCTGCCCGATTTCCGTGCCTACGAGTATGCCTTCATGATGATGTCTCAGGTCAGCGGCCGTGCCGGCCGCAGGGGCAGGCGCGGGCTGGTCGTCTTGCAGACCCGCCAGCCAGACCTGCCGCTGATAGGTCAGGTGGTGACCAACGACTACGCCGCCTTCTATCGCACCCTGGCCTCTGAGCGCCTGGCGTTTCGCTATCCGCCTTTCTTCCATCTGGTCTATGTCTTTCTGAAGCACCGCAACGACACCCTGGTCGACACGGCTGCCCTTGACATGGGCTCCCGCCTGCGGCAGTGGTTTGGCGGCCGCGTACTGGGGCCCGACAAGCCCGCCGTGGCTAAGGTGAAGACCCTCTGCATCCGCAAGCTCGTGCTGAAACTGGAGCGCGGACTCTCCCTGCCCGATGTACGCCGCTGTCTGGAGCAGCTGCGGCTGCAGATGCTGCAAGACAAGCGCTATGCTTCGCTGCAGGTCTATTACGACGTAGACCCGCAGTGACAGGCTCTGTAACGACACGGAAGTTTTTCCCTACGACCTTTTCCGGCCTATCAGCTCCGGCACCCGCTTCTTGGCCAGCAGAATGATGGGGTAGAGCAGCGCCGTGATGCAGACGGCCACGATGAGCGCCTCATACCACTGATAGCAGATGGGGCTTTCAGCGCCACCGAAATGCTCAAGGGCATAGTTGACCGCCCCGATGACGGGGAAGTGCAGGCCGATGACGACCAGTGTGCCCACCGACAGGTTGGTAATGGCCGGCACCCGCCAGCCGTTCAGGCTCTTGCAGCCATAGAGAACGCCGAAGAGAAACAGGATGTTGACGGGATAGAACAGCGCAATGTGCAGCAAGAACTGGTCGGCATAGAAAGCCTGCAAGTGCCAGTGGAAGAACAGGATGCTCAGCCCCGTGAGCCCCAGGCAGAGCGCCGCGTTCCGCTTCGGCGACACGCCTCTGAAAAGACATTGCTGCCCCATGACGTAGCCTATGTAGTAGTAGGGCAGGCGGCGGAAAGTGCCCATGGGCATCAGGCCGGGCAGAAACAGCCAGTACTTGTTGGCGGCGTAGAGCGCCACCGAGGCCACCGAGGCCGCGATGAGCCACGCATGCTGGTGGCGGCTCTTGCGGCAGAGGTCTACCAGCACGTGCATGAACAGAATAGACGGCAAGTACCACAGCGGGCCGTTCAGCAGCTCGGAAAACGTGCCTTCATACTCGAACAGCAGCGCGCCGATGACGGGTCGTATGGCTTGCCCCAGGTCGGGCAGCCCGCCGTTCTGCAAGCAGAAGCGGAGCAGCCAGTAGGGGTAGACTATCACGTTGTAGACCATGTAGGGCACAATCAGCCCCTGCCAGTACTTCGCCCAGTTCGCCCGCGTGCTGCCGCGGTCTCGCTTCAGGTAGCCCGACAGGAAGAAGAACACGGTGATGATGACCGACTGCAGGTATCTGTAGTAAAACCACTCCTGCAGCTGCGGCATGTGACAGAACACCACGGTCACCACCGCCAGGGCTTTGGCCCAGTCTATCCAGTTGACTCTCTCTTTCACGCTGCAAAAGTAATATTTTTGTTTCGAATAGCGAAGAAATCCAATCCTTTTTTGTAATTTTGCACTGATGAAGCCCGCCGATACCGCCGTTTCACAGTTCGATGTGTTCACGCAGCTGCGTTTTCCGTTGATTCTGCTGGTGGTCTATGCCCACACCTACAGTGGCGTAGACCCGGCATACAGCCTGCCCCTTTCGGGATGGAACACCTACGAGTGCCTGAAGATTCTGGTGGGGCAGACGTTGGCAAAGGTGGCCGTGCCCGCCTTCTACGCCATGTCGGGCTACCTGTTCTTCTGCGGCATCAGCCAGTGGAGCCGCCATGCCTACTGGCAGAAGCTGAGGCGGCGCTGCCGCTCGCTGCTGCTGCCCTATCTGCTGTGGAACGCCCTCTTGGCGCTCCGTTACCGGCAGTTCACCTGGCACGTGTTCTGGGATTTCTACCCCGCCGCCGGCGCACAGACCGACTGGCTGGGCCACGAGCAGCTGCTCGTAGCACCCCTGAACATGCCGCTCTGGTTTCTGCGCGACCTGATGGTCGTCTCGCTGCTCTCGCCCCTCTTCTACTGGGTGCTGCGGCGCGCCGGCCTGTGGCTGCTCGGCCTGCTGACGGTGGCCTATCTGTCGGGCGTGTGCGCCTTCGTTCCCGGTCTTTCGGCCTATGCGGTCTACTTCTTCGCCTGCGGCGCTTATTTTGGCATCCGCAAGACCGATGTGGTCAGCCTGATGCGCCGTGTCGAACTGCCGGCCTACGCACTCTCCGCCCTGCTGGTGGTGCTGATGCTGTTCACTTACCATGCCCCCTGTTTCTCTTCGCTGATGCTGGCCTTCCGCCTGACGGGCATGGTGGCGCTCTTCTGCCTGGCCAGCCGTGTCTTGGCCGCCACGCCCCGCCGCCTGCCGGCGGTGGTCTCCTCCTCGGCTTATTTCATCTACCTTTGCCACTTCGTGTTCTTCTTGGCTGTCATCGACAGGCTGCTCCTTTCGCTGTTAGGCTCATCAGCGCCGGCCTTGTGTCTGCACTATCTGCTCTCGCCCCCGCTGAAGGTGGCAGTCTATCTCGCCGTCTATGTCTTGTGGCATCGCCTGCGCGCTTTCGTCTCTAAATCGCGCTTTTGTTTCTAAATATCTTTGCGTATCTACGCGCGCGCATATATATAGTAGTCATACAAACTGGATGCCCTGCACCCTCAACACCCCCGACACCCTGCCGTTGTAACTATCTGATTCTCAGCTGTCATTTGTGGTCATTTTGGGTGTAGGGTATCAGATGCCCCCACACCCTCCCCGACACCCGGATTGCATTTTGGGTGTTGGGCAAATTTCTT